>JAOUFP010000275.1 GCA_029858145.1 Nitrospirota bacterium
ACGCAAAGGTAAGGCCCGCGGTTACAACGGGGTGCGCGGGATACGTATCACTCCACACAAACATATTTCTGGCATCAGCCCTGAAAGCGATATGATTCGTCAGAAAATATTTAAAGCCTATTCCGATATCACCCATGAAACGATCGACTGAACCGCCCGTCGTGGGATCTAAATGGCCTGCACCAAGACCGGCCACCATATATGGGACAAAGGATCTCTCAGGCGTGAAATGGTAAAGCACGTCTGCATGATAGAACTGCGCTTGTTCCTGCGCCCAGTCAAACGCTCCTTCAACACCCCAATTGGGGGTGATATTATACCCGAGACGCAAACCATAGACTTCACTCTTGTGAAAACCGGTGGAATCATTCGGGATATAAAGTCCGGTAAAGGGATTGATCTCGAAACTCCCTTCCTTTATCTCAGCTGATGAGATAACAGGAAGCATCAGAAGTAGAACAACCAATAATAACTGAACAGCCCTGTTTTTCACATGCCCCTCCTCATATTATTATTTTTAGCCCATTCTACCCCCGAACAGATGGCGTGTCAATCGGTTTTTCTTTTTAAAATCAGGTAGGCATGGACATATTTTCCAGGCTCGCAGAAGCCGTTCCAGAGTTTAATAATTGATAACTATACATTTCTTTCAGTGAACCGGGCGTGACCGATATGCTAAAATAAAATAGATATAATAACGTTAGTTGCAGGGGCGTTGGCAATGAGCAGAGGGAAAGAAAAACACGGTTATCAGATAGAGGAAAAAAAGGAGCTGAGGACAGAGAAACCCTCGCGCTACAATGTCTACCTCTTGAACGATGACTATACAACAATGGAATTCGTTGTCCATATCCTTGAGAGCATATTCAGGAAGAACCGTACTGAAGCCGCGCAGATTATGCTCCATGTCCACAACAAAGGCATAGGCCTGGCCGGTGTATATACAAGAGAGATTGCGGAAACAAAGGTCGAGACAGTACACAAAATCGCACGGGAATATGAATTCCCGCTGCGATGCATAATGGAGAAAAAAAGTGATTAATAAAGAACTCGAAATCATCATAGAAGCAACTATACAGGACGCGAAAATAAGGAACCACGAATACCTTACGGTAGAACATCTTCTGTACGCTATACTGCATAATGAGTCCGGAATAACTATCATCGCGCACTGCGGAGGCGACATTCAGCGAATGATCAGAGCGCTCGAAATGTATTTCAAGGAATCGTTCCTGAAAACGGTGGAAGACCGAGACAGCAACCCGGAACCGACAATCGGCTTCCAGAGGGTTCTACAGAGGGCATTTAATCACGTGCAGTCAGCAGGGAAGCAGGAGGTCAATTCCGGAGATGTTCTGGCTTCCATCTTGCTGGAGCAGGATTCCCCCGCGGTTCATATCCTTGAGACCGAAGGCATAAGCCGTCTCGACGTGCTTGACTACATTTCTCACGGGATATCAAAGCTCTCTGACGGGTCGTCCATCCCGGACAGCAGGCGCGTGTCACCCGCGCACCCGGGTGAAAAGGAAATGCCAGTCGAAAACCCGCTGAATCTCTTCACTGTAAACCTGACCAAAAAAGCGGCGAACAACCAGATTGATCCTTTGATCGGGAGGGAAGCCGAGCTTCACAGGACAGTGCAGATCCTGAGCAGGAGGAGAAAAAACAACGTCATCTTTGTCGGCGAGCCCGGCGTCGGAAAGACCGCCATCGTCGAGGGACTCGCCTTGAAGGTTCATCAGAAACAGGTTCCCGCTGCGCTCGGAAAGGCGCAGATATTTTCCCTTGACATGGGGTCGCTTCTGGCCGGCACCAAATACCGCGGCGATTTCGAGGCACGTCTCAAGTCGACGATCAAGGCACTCGAGGAAATACCGGGTGCGATTCTTTTTATCGATGAAATCCATACCATCGTCGGGGCGGGCGCGACGAGCGGCGGGTCGATGGACGCGTCGAATATACTCAAGCCGATTCTGAATTCAGGTAGCCTGCGCTGCATCGGAGCGAGCACCTATGAAGAGTACAAAAACTACTTCGAAAAGGACCGTGCCCTCTCCCGCAGGTTCCAGAAGATAGAAATCCAGGAGCCCGGCATAACCGAAACGATTCACATCCTGGAAGGACTAAAGGCATACTATGAGGACTTCCATGGGGTGAAATTCACCAAAGGCGCCCTCAGGGCCGCTGCTGAGCTCTCTGCAAAATACATCAATGACAAATATCTGCCGGACAAGGCGATCGACGTGATCGACGAGGCAGGCGCCGAGCTGAAACTCTCTGAAGCTTACAGGAAACAAAAGACTGTCGGCACTACGGAAATCGAAAAGATCGTCGCAGGCATCGCCAAGATTCCGCCGCAGACGATCTCAACCTCTGACATCAATAAGCTCATGAAGCTGCAGGACGACCTCAGGCGCGTGGTATACGGCCAGGATGACGCGATCTCTTCACTCGCGTCCGCGATCAAGCGGATACGCGCTGGCCTCGGCTCGCCCGACAGGCCGATCGGCTCCTTCCTCTTCCTCGGCCCTACCGGGGTCGGCAAGACAGAGGTTTCGAAGCAGCTTGCAGAGGTTCTGGGGGTCAAATTCATCAGGTTCGACATGAGCGAGTATATGGAGAAGCATACCGTCGCCCGCCTGATCGGAGCGCCTCCTGGATATGTCGGTTTCGACCAGGGAGGACTGCTCACCGACGCGATACGGAAACATCCTTACAGCGTCCTTCTCCTCGATGAGATCGAAAAAGCCCACCCGGACATATTCAACATATTGCTCCAGGTGATGGATTATGCGACCCTGACCGACAACAACGGCAAGAAGGCGGATTTCAGAAATGTCATCATCGTCATGACCTCCAATGCGGGAACAAAAGAGATGGACAAGAACGTCATCGGTTTCGGCGACCGGACAGGCGATACAAGGGCCAAAGGAAAGGACGCGATCAACGACCTCTTCAGCCCCGAGTTCAGAAACCGCCTCGATTCTATCATCACCTTCAATGCGCTGAATCCCGAGATCATGAAGAAGGTGGTCGACAAATTCATCACGGAGTTCCAGCGTTCTCTCAGTAGAAAAAAGGTCCGCATCAGACTTTCAGACGATGCAAGGACATGGCTCGCCTCCAAGGGCTTTGATCCTGCCTTTGGCGCACGGCCCCTGGCGCGCCTCATACAGACCGAGATAAAAGACATATTATCCGAGGAAGTGCTCTTCGGGAGGCTGAAAAAGGGCGGCAAGGTTTCGATAACTCTGGCTGAGGACAAACTCAGCTTCGCCTATTCAGACAACTGAGCCGGCTTCATTATTGAATTAAGGATTTCTCCCGTGCTTATGTGCTGTCTCAATTTTTTGTCATTCCTGTTTGTCGGGTCTTCTCATGCGACTCGTTCTCCCCGGCGAATCGGCCCGGGTGCGGACCGGGGCGAGAATCATTCCCCTGTTTTAAAGAACGATTACGGACGATCCGGAATGACGGATAGGAAATCAGGTTTACGAATATACTGACATCATGCCGGTTTTCCGATTACAAGAAGATCTGATTTTTCCCCCGCCTGAGCTGGCCGAAAACAACGGCCTCCTCGCGGCAGGAGGAGACCTCAGCGAAGAGCGCCTCCTGCTCGCCTACTCCATGGGCATCTTTCCCTGGTACTCTGACGGCTCGCCGATCCTCTGGTGGTCTCCTGATCCTCGCCTCGTGCTCCTGCCCGGCGAGCTGAAGGTATCCCGAAGCCTCAGGCAGGTCATCAAAAAGTGCGTATTCACCGTTACAAGGAATACCGCCTTTGAGGAGGTGATCAGACACTGCGCAGAAATACGCAGGAAGGGACAGCGGGGCACCTGGCTCACGGAAGAGATGATCGACGCCTATATCCGCCTGCACCGCGCGGGATATGCGCATTCGGTCGAAAGCTGGCATGATGGAGAACTTGAGGGAGGGCTCTATGGTATCGCTCTCGGCAAGGCATTCTTCGGCGAATCGATGTTCGCGAAAAGGAGCAACGCCTCGAAGGTCGCCTTCGTCGCCCACGTTGAGCACCTGCGCGCATCAGGCTGCCACTTCATAGACTGCCAGGTGGCAACAGCACACCTCAAAAGCCTCGGCGCAAAAGAAGTCACGCGCAAGACATTTCTTCGGATGTTGAAAAAGGCCCTGCAATAGCCGTGCTTGCATCTGTTGCTGATTTATCCAGCTTTATAAGGAAAAAACACCGGGTTTTTAAGAGAACGGCGTCCGCTTATTTGTAAAAATCACAGATCACGCAATTTCTGAATTTCTGAGCGAAGGTGCCCTGCACTTCTCCCATGCACAGGCTCCCTGCTATAATCCAGCAGGACGGCCGGCGTTTGTCCCATTGTGCGCTCCCTCAAGTCTCTTTTCAATCGTCGCGGGACATGTTCCAAGATCTCGCTCTTGGACTCCTCCCGGTTGGCGTCCGCACCTTTTAAATTCCCAGCAATTCAGCCCTGTTTTTCTTTCTGCCATTTCCTGCCCTCCTCCGTTATTGATACAATCATCGCAGCTGGCATCGATGATATCGTTGTGGTCATACGAGATGACAATGAAGAGTTGAAAAACATTTTAAGCGGTTTGCCGCTCAGGATCGC
>JAOUFP010000276.1 GCA_029858145.1 Nitrospirota bacterium
CTTGAAGAGCTGGAAGACGCTGATCTGCTCCTCCATGTTGTTGATGCCTCCAGCCCGAGGTTCGAACAGCACATAGCATCGGTCGAGAAGATACTCGCCGACCTCGGCCTTTCGGATAAAAAGAGGATGCTCGTATTCAACAAGACCGACAGGCTGAGCAGGGAAGAGGCAGGGAACCTCATGCAGCGTTTTCAGGCGGTCCCGGTCTCGGCATTGCACAAAAATACCTTTGCGCCCCTGCTTGACGCCATGGAAAAGAGCCTGTTTGATGGAAAATTAGCAGTTGCAGGGGTATAATATGGACAGTCTCGAAATAATGAGGATATTGATTTTGCGAAATATCTCCTGATCCCTCTTTTCCGCACGCAGGCGGATTCGCTGAGCGAAGGCAAAGAGGGGCGAGGGGAGATGCGGATAATCTCCCTTGCGAGACCTTAATAACAGTCATTATAAAGAGAGTGGTGAAGGGGGTAACAGTGGAATTCGCGCCGAAATGGATTGCCTGGGAAATAACACGAAGGTGTAATCTGCGTTGTGTGCACTGCCGTTCTTCCTCGGAGCTCGAAGTAAAGGGACATCCTGATTTTTCTCTTGAAGAGGCCCGCCGGGTCATCGATGATATTGTAAGTTACGCCCAGCCGGTCGTTGTGCTCTCCGGCGGCGAGCCGCTCGTGAGAAAAGATGTTTTTGATATAGCAAAATACGGCACTGAAAAAGGGCTGCGGATGTGCCTCGCGACAAACGGCACCCTTGTGAACGATGAAATCTGCGGGAACATAAAATCGTCCGGCATCAGGATCGTCTCGCTCAGCCTTGACGGGGCTGGCGCGCCTGTCCATGACGACTTCAGAAACCAGAAGGGCGCATTTGAAGGCACCGTCAATGCCGCAAGACTCTTCAAGAAACACGGCATAGAATTCATCATCAACTCCTCCTTTACGAAGCGGAACCAGGAGGAGATCCCGAAGGTCTACAAACTGGCGAAGGAACTCGGCGCCACTGCATGGTACATGTTCATGATCGTGCCTACCGGGCGCGGCGAAGAGATCATGAAGGAGCTTATCTCGAAAGAGGACTACGATAAGATACTCGACTGGCATTATGACATGGAAAAGGAAGAGGACCTTATGCTGGTGAGGCCTACCTGCGCACCGCATTATTACCGGGTGGTGCTCCAGCGGTCGAAGCAGGAGGGGGAGACCTTCAAGCGGCGCACCCTGAAGTTTTCGACCGGTGGTGCCAAGGGGTGTCTTGCCGGACAGCTGATATGCCTCATCGATGTGGACGGCAATGTCCTGCCGTGCAGTTATTTTCCGAAATCAGCGGGAAATATCAGGACGCAGTCGTTTAAGGATATCTGGGAGAATTCCGGTTTGTTCAAGGATTTGAGGAATTTTAAAGAGTACAAGGGAAAGTGCGGCTCCTGTGAGTACGTGAATGTCTGCGGCGGATGCAGGGCGCGGGCATATTCCATGTACGGCGATTATATGGAAGAAGAACCATTTTGCAGTTATATCCCAAAGAAGTTAGGAAAGGTGAAGACATGAATGATACGTTTTTGAAGGCGTGCAGGGGAGAAAAAGTCGATTACACGCCTGTCTGGCTTATGCGACAGGCCGGCAGGTATATGAAGGAATATCAGGAAGTGCGTTCGAAGGTCGATTTTCTGACTCTCTGCAAGACTCCTGAGCTTGCGGCAAAGGTGACGCTGCAGCCTGTCGATATCCTCGGGGTCGATGCCGCAATCCTTTTTTCGGACATCCTCATCCCTGTCGAGGCCATGGGAATGCATCTTGAGTTTTCCGACAAGAAAGGGCCGATCCTCGGTGATCCGGTAAGGACCAAGTCCGCTGTTGACAAGCTGATCATTCCCGACACCGAAGACAGCATGCCTTTTGTGCTCGAGGCGATAAAGATCCTCAGGGGCGAGCTTGCTGAGAAGGTGCCTCTCATCGGTTTCTCCGGAGCGCCTTTCACCCTCGCCACATATATTATCGAAGGGGGAAGCTCAAAGAATTTTTCCCATACGAAACGGATGATGTATCAGAACCCCGGCCTTTTCGATGCCCTTCTGGAAAAGATTACGTCGACGGTTGTCGAGTACCTCTCGGCCCAGATCGAAGCCGGCGCACAGGCGGTGCAGATATTTGATTCATGGGCAGGGATACTTGCCCCCCTTGATTACGAAAAGGTGATCTTCCCACATGTGAAAAAGGCGATCAGGGCACTGAAGAAATTCGGAGTCCCGGTGATTTATTTTGTAAACGACTGTCCCGGGCTTCTCGAGATCGTGAGGAAATCCGGCGCCGACGTCATCGGCATAGACTGGAGAGTCGATATGGCGCATGCCGTAAAACGCCTCGGCAAGAAAGTGGTTATCCAGGGGAATCTGGACCCGTGCGTGCTTTTCGGCACAAAGGAATATATCGAAGAGAGGGTGCGGGATATCATCGCCAAGGCGCATACCGCTCACGGACATATCTTTAACCTGGGACACGGTATCCTGCCTGAGACGCCTGTCGAAAACGCGATCGCGATGGTAGAGGCGGTGCATAAATACGGGCGGAATGATTAGGCCCGACAGCTGAAAGTAATTCGCTGAATCTGAAAAGTGAAAAACCCTGCGGCAGATGCCGCTGGGCATCTGTTATGTGAATGTTTATTTTTGGTGCAATTCCCGCAAGCAAAGCGCGTCGGGAATCCTTCCGGAAAGATTCCGGACAAGCCGGAATGACAGAAATGTGGAGCTGCGGCAGATACCGCAGGGCGTAATATTTATAAAAGTCAGATGCGCGGCAGGACATATTGACAGATGTACGAAAGGTATCGGAACTGACTTTGAAAAGTAAGACAGACAGAGCTCCCGGTGTTTTGCTCCTGAATCTCGGAGGGCCTGACTCTCTGCGGGCTGTCAAGCCCTTTCTCTTCAATCTTTTTTCGGACAGAGAGATCATCAGGCTCGGTCCTTCCTTTCTGCAAAAGCCGGTCGCTTATCTCATCTCTTCACTCAGGGCCGGAAAGACTGAACAGGCGTACAGTCTGATAGGCGGAAAATCTCCGATTTGCGACATAACGTCTGCTCAGGCAAAGGCGCTTGAAACAGCCCTTAACGAGGGGCGGGTTTCCCGGACGGCAGACGAGGCGGACCGGTATAAGGTCTCCGTAGCCATGCGCTACTGGCATCCCCTGATAGAAGAGGTTATCCCTGAATTATATGAGAGCGGGACCAGAAAACTCGTCGTTCTCAGTCTTTATCCCCAGTATTCGGTTGCGACTACCGGCTCATCCGTCAACCGGCTTCGGGAAGTTTTGTCGAAATATGACATCGAGATTTTCAGTATTCGTTCATGGTTCAACCATCCGCTGTACATAGACGCACTCGTTGAATCCATTCGCGAAGGGATGAAGCTGTTTGGAAGCGGCGGCTCCGGGGCGGCTGCTGAAGCTGACGGCGTGCGCGTGCTTTTCAGCGCCCATAGCCTTCCCGTAAAATTTATCGAGGAAGGAGACCCTTATGTCGATCAGATAAAGGGGACGATCAACGAGATCACCCAAAAAATTGATATCAAATGGTCGCTCTCATACCAGTCGAAAAGCGGCCCTGTTCAGTGGCTTGAACCTTCAACAGAAAAAATGCTGGAAGACATTTCCGCGGAAGGGATCAAGGATCTTCTTGTAGTTCCCATAAGCTTTGTCTCAGATCATATCGAAACACTGTATGAAATTGACATGTTATATAAAGGAATGGCCGAGAAACTGGGCGTGAGACTGGAAAGGGCCCCCTCGCTGAATACCTCGCCGCTTTTTGTTTCGGCGATGCGCGACATTGTCCTCAGGGGGATGAAGGAGGCCGGATGGGCAGAATAGCAATAATCGGCGGCGGGATATCAGGGCTGTCTCTGGGGTACTTTCTGCTTGAAAGAGATCCTGGACTGGACCTCATTATCTTTGAAGCGGAAAAAAAGCCGGGCGGCAAGATATGGACTGACAAGGTTGACGGGTTTTTATGTGAGGGCGGAGTAAACGGATTTCTCGACAATAAGCCGAGAACACTTGAGCTTTCCGGAAAAGTATCTCTTGAACCCCTTCGCAGCAACGATGCTTCGAGGAAGAGATTTATTTTTTCCAACGGCAGACTCCAGAGACTCCCCGAATCTCCTCCCGCGTTTCTCGGTTCGGGCCTGATGAGCCTGTATGGAAAACTCAGGATAATGGCGGAAATGGTTATCCCGGGAAACGCAAGGGAAGAGGAAACGCTTGCGGAATTTGCGCGGAGACGTCTCGGCAGGGAAGCCTATGAAAAACTTATTGATCCGATGGCCTCGGGGATTTATGCGGGCAATCCCGAAACATTAAGCCTCAGGGCCTGTTTCCCCAAGGTCTACGACCTGGAGGCCCGCTACGGCGGACTGATACGGGGAATGATGCGTTTGCAGAGAGAAAAAAAGAAGCAGGGGTCCCGGGAGAAGGTCGGTGCCGGTCCCGGCGGGACACTCACTTCCTTTTATAATGGCATGGACGAGCTGATCAGCGCGCTCCGGGATTCCCTTGGGGACAGGCTGAGGCTCGGCAGCAGGGTGCAGGCCATCGAGAGAAAGGGA
>JAOUFP010000277.1 GCA_029858145.1 Nitrospirota bacterium
GAAGAAGTCGTCATGGCAGGAAAGGTACCCAAGTCACTTCTTTACAAAAGCAAGATAACCCCCGACCTGAGGGCGATTAAACTGCTTTTCACCCTCAGGGACCGCAGCGATGACTCTATCCTGCTGGCGATTGCAAAAGAACTGAAGAAGGACGGCATGAAACTCCTGAATACCACGGATTTTTCCTCGTTGCTCTTAACGCCTGAGGGGGTCCTGACCGATAACGGACCTTCAGAAGAAGAGTGGAAGGATATTGCGTTCGGATGGGCCATCGCCAAGGAGATGGGGAGGCTCGACATAGGACAGACAGTCGTTGTCAAGAATCAGGCGGTTATGGCCATAGAGGCAATAGAAGGCACAGATGAGGCGATAAAGAGAGGGGGGAAACTTGCCGGCAGTAGTGCAGTGGTCGTAAAAGTCAGCAAACCGCAGCAGGACATGCGCTTCGATGTCCCGGTAGCCGGACTCGATACCCTCAGATCAATGGCTGAAGTAAAGTGCAGGGTTTTGGCAATCGAGGCAGAAAAAAGCATATTGCTGCAAAGAGAAAAACTCGTCAGGGAAGCCAATGAAACAGGGATAGCAGTTGTCGGCTTCAGAGATAAATCCTCTCAGTAATGCCTCACAAAAACTCTTCGTTATGAATTTTTTAGATTATTATAATAAGCTTATAAATTACTTAAAATTGACAAATCCATAATTATTTTGGTTATATATAACCTGTTAATTTTAGTTTAAAGTTAGTATTATAATTATATGTATTAGAGTGTTCAGAGATTCTTAACTTCTTGATTTATTGCGTACTTACAGGATTAATTCTGGATCAATCAGCGCGTGCTTAAAATCCGGAGAAAACATATCTGTTCGTCAGAACAGTAATCACTAATTACGTTGAGGTGCTTATGTCAAACAACAGGCTATCGGTTTTTGTTGCGCCTTTGCTTTTCCTGACATTGCTCTTGCTTCCACGACCGGGTCTCTGCCAGGAATCGGCAAACTGTCTCGCTTGCCACAGCTCCATGAAGGGCAGGATAAAAAATGTCAGCGGTGCACTGGTGGAACTCAATGTCGACGCTGAAAAATTTAATGCGTCAGTGCATGGTTCTCTGTCCTGCTCAGACTGCCACATACGGTTTTCCGACAACCCGCACACCACCCCAAGCAGCGGGGTGCCGCAGGCGGTTCTTTCGCTTTCAACAAAATTATCTTCGAAATTCAAGGTGGACCCCGTTGCAGGTGCTGCCTGCATCACCTGCCATGAAGAGACGTACAAAATGGTATTGGGAAGCATGCATGGCAAGAATATCGTCGAGAAGAATCAGACAGACGGTGCTCTCTGCCTGGACTGTCACGGCTCACCGCATTATATAACGCCGGTCAAGGAAGAAAACTCCCCGGTGGGCCGCGGGCATCAGGTCGAAACCTGCGGCAAATGCCACGGAGATGAAAAGATCATCGAAAAGTACGGGCTCGAAGAAAACGTAATGGAAAGCTTCAGGGAGAGCTTCCACGGCAGGAAACTTCACCTTGGGCATACAAGAGCGCCCTCATGCTCCAGCTGCCACAACGCCCATGACATACGGTCAAAGACCGACCCTGAATCTCCGGTATTCGGGAAGAACAAACTCGTGACCTGCGGCAAATGCCATAAGGGCGCAAATGAAAAATTTGTCCCTGCTATCAGCCACAAACGTCCCGGCCCCATACCTCACTACGGAGAAAAGGCGTTAATAATTCTTACGATGGGCACCTTTGCCTTTATTGTCCTGCATGTTCTGCTCGAAGCATTCTCTGATATAAGAGATGCCATCTTCAGGAAAAAGGAGGAAGAAGAATAATGAGCGAGACCACAACACCACAAGAAGTTCCTGCAGAGATAGAAAGATTCGATATTATCTTCAGGATACAGCATGTCGTTATGTTTACAACATTTCTCCTCCTGAGTTTCACGGGATGGGGACTCAAGTACGCGCATGCTCCGCAAGGCCTGTCCAGCATATGGATACGCGTCTGGGGCGGCGCTGACATGGCGGGCCTCATACACAGAATCGCAGGGGTTACGATGCTCCTGGACTTCATCTCCCATGTCATCTACCTTATTTACCTTTTTGCAACAAAAAAGATGACCATAAACCTGAAGACAACGGTCATTCCGCTGCCGAAGGACGTGTTCGATGTTGTCCAGAACTTTTTGTATTTCCTCGGCCTTTCGAAGGAAAAGCCGCGGTTCGGTAAATTCTCCTATGCCCAGAAGTTCGACTACTGGGCGGTCTTCTGGGGCATGTTCATCATCGGGTCCTCAGGCTATGCGCTTGCCTTCCCTATGCAGGTATCCTACATCATCCCGCAGTTTGTGACAGGCTGGATATGGGAACTTCTCTGGCTCATGCATAGCGACGAGGCGCTTCTTGCTATCGTGTTCATACTCTTCTGGCATTTCTATAATGAGCACCTCAAGCCTGAAGTATTCCCGATGAGCTGGATTTGGATAACAGGGAAAATATCTACTGAAAAGCTGAAACATCATCACCCTCTCGAATATGAGCTTCTGTTCCCCGAAGCAGCAAAAAAGAACAAAAAACATCAGGGGGAATAATGTTAAGAGCCATAACGATACTATCGCTTGTTCTCATGCTTTTTTCCTGCAAATGGAAGACGGATGAGAAGCCGGTCATTGAGGAAAAGGAATCCCCGGAAATCTCGTCACTGAGCGAGTCGGGGCTCCCGTGTTTCAAATGCCACTCGTACGCGAAATTCTCTCTTGATAAGATCGGAAAATTTTCACATACAAGACACGTCGGCTTTGGCGTACACTGCAACCAGTGCCATCTGATGAAGCCTCATCAGAAAGCAAGCCTGAACAACGATATATGCAGTGGGTGCCACAACCTCACGAGCTTCTCCTTCGCAGGAGCGGGCATGCCTGTTGTGTTCTCGCACCAGAGCCACACGAAAAAATACAACTGCAGTGAATGCCATCCAAAGCTCTTCAACATGAAGAAGGGCTCAACTGAAATAACCATGGACAAGATGTACAAGGGCAATACATGCGGGAATTGCCATAACGGCAAGACGGCCTTCGCATCGACAGAATGCACAAAATGCCATAGGATGACCGCGTTCAGGAAAGAAATCTCCTACCCTTCCGGCGGTCTGAATCCGGCGATCTTCAGCCACGCGTTTCATACAGCCATGTTCGACTGCAACAGCTGCCACACCTCTGTCTTCAAATTTAAAAAGGGCGGCTCCGGCATGAAGATGGATGAGATATACCAGGGCAAATTCTGCGGAAGCTGTCACAACGGCCAGATGGCCTTTGGCCCCATGGAATGCCAGAAATGCCATAAGTAACATTCCAAAAAAGGCGCTGACTTAATCGTCCGCGCCTTTTTTTGTCCTCTCCTCTTCCCGTTGCAGTTCCTCAGCACCGAACCATGGCTGCGTACAAAGTTTCAGGTCGCCTTCCCGATGAGCACAGAAGTCTTTGAATGGACAAGGACATTCCTGGAAACACTCCCGAGCACGCCCTTAATCCCCTTGAGCCCCCTGCATCCGACCGCGATAATGTCTGTCTTCTGCTGCTCAGCGGTGGAGAGTATCTCGGAAGACGGGTCCCCGTATTTTATCATCGTCTGAAGGTTTTCGTATTTGCCGGACAAGGTGTTTCCTGATTCTTCGAGTATTCTTTCTGCTTTTTCGATTTCCTTCTGCCTGCGGTCCGCTACGGTTTCTTTCAGACGGTCATCAACTTCCATGACAAACCTTTCCGGGATATCATAAAAAGCCGACCGCTGCACATTCAGGAGTGTTATCTCAACGTCAGGATAAAAAGGCATCGCAGCAAGAAGCCCTGCTGTCGCTTTTGAGGAGTCGGAACCGTCAGTCGCAAAAAGCACCCTCATCCGCCCCGGCATTTCCCACTCTGTGCGCTTCACCACGAGCACCGGCCGCGGCGAATCTGCTGCCACCTTTCTCGCAACGCTTCCGAGCAGAAAGAGCTTTATCCCTTTCACCCCGCGTGCGCCCATCACGATAAGGTCGGCACCCGTATCAACCGCTGACGCCACAATCGTGGCATCCGGATATCCCTCCTTCTCGGCCACACTCACCCTGGCCTTTATGTTTTTCAGGATACCCGAAGCAGAAACTAGTATCTGCGGTGCAACCCTTCCGATGGCCCTTTTAATCTGTGCATGATACTCATCCTCATACGGCACTTCGCTCACCACGTGAAAGATAATAATTTTATCCTCTGGGTTCAGATTGAAGTTTGTCAGAAAACGTGTTGCATCATCTGAACATTCGGACCCATCTACTGCGAGCAAAATATTCATCCTGTTTCACCCCCTCCGGCCTCTGGTTCCATCCTATCACAGGCCTGCCCCGCTCGCAATTCACTGTATAAGTTCCATACAAATGCGACATACCCCCTTTCTGGATGAGATAATCAGGAGGAGTCATTTTGCCGGGGGACTTATGAATTCGCCTGGTGAGATAGAAGACCATATATTCAGCAGGATGCGGGTGAAAGAGGGGTTTATCATGGATTATATCCAGGTGGTTATCGAT
>JAOUFP010000278.1 GCA_029858145.1 Nitrospirota bacterium
CGCCCCTCACCTCATTCAGCCTGAGAAGAGATAAACCTCAGGCCGGGAAAGAGCCGAAAGAGCCCGAAAAGGGCATCATTGAAGAGAATATCCTCATCAAGGAACCGGATGTACTGAAGGCCGAACCTGTTTTCGTTGAGCCGCGGGTACGCACTGAACCGCCTAAAAAGGCGGTCAAGGCGGCTCCGGAACAGAAAGCGGTGACAAAAGGAGGATATGAACTTCCTTCTGTGGAGCTCCTGAAAACGTACGATGCTTCAGCGGCGAGACCGTCAAAAGAAGAGTTGCTCTCAAACTCCTCCCAGCTTGAGTCAAAGCTCGCGGATTTCGATGTCGAAGGCAGGATCACCCACGTGAATCCCGGCCCTGTGGTAACCATGTATGAATTCGAACCGGCACCGGGAGTCAAGATAAACAAGGTCGTCTCCCTTGCGGATGACCTGGCACTCTCTCTGAAATCTCAGAGTCTCAGGGTGTCGCCTATCCATGGAAAGAACACGATCGGGATAGAGGTTCCGAACAAGCTGCGGGAGATCGTTTCTTTCAGGGAGATCCTTTCTTCCGATATATTCAGGAAGAGCCAGTCGAAGCTGACCCTCGCGCTCGGGAAAAACATTGGCGGTGAAACCATTGTAGCCGACCTGACAAAGATGCCCCATCTCCTTGTTGCCGGGTCAACCGGCGCAGGCAAAAGCGTATCCATGAACTCAATGGTCATGAGCATTCTCTACAAGGCATCTCCAAGAGAGGTGAAAATGCTGATGATAGACCCGAAGCTGCTCGAATTTTCGATCTATGAGGATATCCCCCATCTCGTCTCACCGGTTATTACAAATCCCAAGCAGGCAGCCGAGGCGTTGAGAAAAATGGTATTTGAGATGGAACGCAGGTACAGGCTTTTGGCCGAAAAAGGGGCACGGAACATCGACAGCTACAACAGGAACGTTTCTGACGATGAGCAGATGCCGTATATCGTCGTATTCATCGACGAACTCGCGGACCTCATGTTCGCTTCATCTCGTGAAGTGGAAGATTCGATAACGCGTCTTGCGCAGATGGCCCGTGCCGCGGGCATACACCTGATCATCGCAACACAGAGACCATCGGTCGATGTTATTACCGGCATCATCAAAGCGAACTTCCCGGCAAGAATATCTTTCCAGGTATTTTCGAAGATAGATTCAAGGACGATTCTGGATTCCCAGGGAGCGGAGCAGCTTCTGGGGAAAGGTGATATGCTCATGATGCTGCCGGGGACAAAGATCACCCGCGTTCACGGCGCTTACGTTACTGAAGAAGAGATTCACGCGGTGACGGGTTTTATCAAATCGCAGGGTTCGCCCGACTACACCTTCTTTGAAACGATACCGACAGAACCTCCTGCTGCGGATGAATCGAATGAAGACAGGGATGAAATGTATTACAAGGCCCTCGAGTTTGCCGAATCAACCGGTGAAGTCTCGATTTCATCCCTCCAGAGGAGATTTAAGATAGGATATAACAGGGCCGCCAGACTCATGGAGATTATGGAAGACGACGGGCTGGTGGGACCTCCGAAAGGCGCGGGCAAACCAAGAGATTTTCTCAGGAGGACACATTGAAAGATTCTGTTTTGAGGACTTTTTTTATTTCAGTATTGTTTCTGTCCCTTGCCGGGACTATCTTCCCTCAGGTTTCCTTTTCGACAGACATTGATGACAATATAGAGAAGATACAGCAGGCATATAAAAAAATCAGGGACATGAAAGGCTCTTTCACACAAATAAATACCATCAGGGATCTGGACAAGACAACCACCTATAAAGGTCAATTTTTCATCAAGCAGCCGTTCAGGATGATATGGATGTACACAGGAAAAGCAGAGCAGGACATTTACATCAATAATGACACGGTCCTTATATATAAGCGGGGAGACAAACAGGCCTACAGGGGAAAGTTCGACAGGGCGACCTATGGGCAGACTCCGGTAGCGCTTTTAAGCGGTTTTGGCGATATCAAGCGGGAGTTCGCTATATCCGGCAGCGGCAACTCTCTCCTGCTCAAACCCAAAAATCCACTTGGCACAGTCACCTCAATTTCTGTAACCCTTTCGGACGAAGATTTTCCGATTAAGTCCTTCACTATTCTGGACGGCCGCTCGAACATGATCGTAATCGAATTGAAGGACGTAAAATTAAACACGGATCTGAAAGACTCCCTTTTTGAATTCTCAGTGCCGAAGAGCGTGAAAGTCTATGATTATAACCCGTAAGCCGCCGAAGATGACCACAGGATTAAAGACGGGAGTCAAGGCAGCATCGCAAAACAAAACCCGCGCCGGAGAGAATCGATGTTGCTGCTCGGAATAGACACATCCTGTGATGACACGTCCGCTTCTGTCGTGGAAAACGGCAGAACGATACTCTCAAACATAGTATCCAGCCAGTCAGACATCCACTCCAGGTACGGCGGCATAGTGCCGGAACTCGCATCGAGAAGACATATCGAGATGATCATACCGGTTGTCGACGAGGCATTAAAGCAGGCGGGCATCTCGTCCACTGATCTTTCAGCCGTTGCGGTATGTAACGGCCCCGGGCTTATCGGCTCTCTCCTCATCGGCTGTTCCTTTGCCAAGGCGTTCTGTTACTCACGGAACATTCCCCTCGTAGCGGTCAATCATCTTGAAGGACATCTGCTTTCCGTATTTCTTGAAAGCCGCTCACCGGAATTCCCTTTTCTCTCGCTTGTCGTCTCCGGAGGGCATACCAGCCTCTATCTCGCTGAAGATTACGGCAGATACGTTGAACTCGGACGAACACGGGATGACGCCGCCGGTGAGGCCTATGACAAGGTCTCCAAGCTTCTTGGACTGGGATATCCCGGAGGGCCGGTCATCGACAGGCTTGCGGAAAAGGGAAACCCGCAAGCAATAGACTTTCCAAGGGCATATCTCCCCGAGAGTTTTGATTTCAGTTTCAGCGGTCTCAAGACAGCGGTACTGCAGTTCCTCAGAAGAGAGAATCTCCTGGAGCGCCCTCTCTCTCCGGACTCGGAACTCATTCACGACATTGCGGCATCCTTCCAGGCTGCTGTCGTTGATGTCCTTGTCCGGAAAACAGAATGGGCGGTGAAGAAAAAATGGATCAAGCGGGTCACAATCTCAGGCGGGGTATCCGCCAACAGCGGACTCCGGAAAAAAATGCTCGGGATGGGAAAAGAAAAGGGGGTCGAGGTCTTTGTCCCTTCCGTATCACTCTGCACGGACAACGCCGCCATGATAGCCGCTGCAGGTTATCATCGCTTCCTTAAGAAAGACTTTACCGGGCTTGACCTGAATCCAAGGGCATATCTGCCGATTGATTCTCCGCAAATATCTTAATCGATGACAATACATATCCCCCAAAATTACGGTTCGGTAGTATCGCCTCATTTTTTTCTTCACAAAACAGCCAAAATACGGTAGGGTTTAAACAGTAATCCCAAACTGCAGAATCCTTACGGATATGTATGGAGTATGATGTGTCTTTAGCTTGTCCGGCGTGCGGTTTTTTGACAATCGAAGATGAATTCTACGGCACTTATGATGTTTGTCCTGTCTGTGAATGGGAAGATGACCAGGTCCAACTGGCCAATCCTGCCTGTAAAGGGGGAGCAAACCAGGATTCGCTTATCGAGACGCAAAAAAGGATCCTTAAAAAAGTTCCTCTGGAACTCAAGGAATTTAAAGGTTTCAGAAGAGATATAACGTGGAGACCTTTGAACAAGAGAGAAATAGCCAAATTCGAAAAAGAAAAAAGAATTCAGCAATGGAAGAATAAAGGAGTCCTTTCGACCGACGAGGCGTATTGGGCTAAAAAGTCAGGCGTTTCGTCTGTCGGCACAGGGAATGCTTAGCGTGCAGGGATACAATTTAGCCTGAAAAGAGTATTTGACTGCAAAAGTCAGGATTTGAACTTTCTGATACCGACCGATAAACTTTCATTGCAGCAGGCTGATAATCTGAGAAATGAGAAGTTCCGGTTGAAACTTTTGGAATCAACCTATCCAATGTCAAGGACAGCACTCGAACTGCCTTCCCATTTTGCATCAAGATTCAACATAGACGCTTTTTCTTCACCTTGTCATTAAATTTCTCTCCATCAATTATAAAGCGCTCGTGTGTGCCTTCAGATATTTTGTCTATGCCATCATCAGCTGTTATTGAGAATATGAATTTACGTCCCTGAATGCTCTCCAGTCTAACTCTGACTGTAACCTCCAGCCCGCGTGGTGTCGCTGCCTCGTGGGTCAAATTTACTCCAATTCCCACAGTCTGTTCCTTCGGCCAGTCGAGATGAGGCCTAATGGCCCGGATGCAGGCCCACTCAAATAAACCTACCATAAAACCATTAGCAAGAACATTGGGCATCACCCTGAACTCTGAAGACTCCGGAAAGAGATATGGCACTGTCTTATTCTCCGGTATCCTTTAACTGAATTCATACAACATGCCTTCTTCAAATGAGTTGCGCGTCATTTTTTTCTCCTTTCCAGGGTATTTGCTGGGTACATCAATTATCGCCGGAGAACTTGATATTGCAAAAATT
>JAOUFP010000279.1 GCA_029858145.1 Nitrospirota bacterium
CATGGCAGGAGCCGGTGCGGTTTGAGGGCATCTGCGTTGCGGATTATCTGACCATCGGCAGGAAAAAAAACAACCCCGCCCACTACCTTGAACTTGTCGGCCTGCAGCCCGAATTCTACCTCGACAGGATGGTCGACAGGTCCCTCAGCGGAGGAGAGAGGAAGAGGGTCGAACTCGCCTCTGTCCTTGCCCTCGGTCCGAAACTCGCCATACTTGACGAACCTGATTCAGGGATCGACATGCTTTCAACGCAGGACATCATCAAGGTGATCAGCCTGTTTAAGGAAAATGGTTCGTCTGTCCTCCTGATAACGCACAGGGAAGAGATCGCGGCGATGGCTGACATGGCCTCCCAGATCTGCCATGGGAAGATCATCTGCGCCGGGAGGCCTGATAAGGTCGCCGCTTTTTACAAATCACGGCAGTGCGTCATATGCGACGGTGAGGTCTGCAAATGAAAACGCTCGATGCCTTCATGAAAGCCTTTGCGGCTGTTGGCGGCGAAAAATCCATCCTCTCCAACAGGGAAATCGCCCACCTCGTCGTGAGCGGCAGCACCATCCTGAGCGCCTCTGAGGTCGAAGGGCTGGAGGTAAAGACCGAGAAGATACCTTCAGGCATCTCGGCGAAGGTCAGGATAGCAGAAGGGATCAGGCTCAAAAATCCGGTACACCTCTGTTTCGGGATACTCCATAAGAAAGGAACTCAGCGGATAAAAATGGACGTGCGGCTTGAGCGGGATTCAGCGGCGCATTTCATCGCGCACTGCATATTCCCCGATGCCGAGAAGGTGCGGCATATCATGGACGCTGTTGTCGATATCGGCAGCGGCGCGGAGTTGCGGTATTCCGAAGCCCACTACCACGGGCCGTACGGCGGCATAGAGGTCATTCCGAAGGCCCTCGTCAGGATCGGGGAAAAGGGCAGATACCTTGCGGATTTCACCCTTACCAAGGGAAGAGTCGGAAAACTCGGGATAGATTATACGGTCGAGGCAGGGAAAAACGCGGTGACGGAACTGACGGCAAGGGTCTTCGGTCACGGCAATGACGATATCAGGATAAAGGAAAAAATCATTCTCTCGGGCGAAAATTCACGGGGGCTCATCAAGACAAGGGTTGCTCTTGAGAATGACTCGTCTGCAGTAGTAACCGGCATAACAGAAGGCAATGCGAAAGGCGCGCGGGGGCATGTGGACTGTCTGGAAATCGTGAAGGATAACGCGGTCGCCAAAGCGATCCCAATCGTCAATGTTACCAATCCCCTCGCGAAGGTTACCCATGAGGCCGCTATCGGGAGCGTCGACAAAAAGCAGCTCGAGACACTTATGGCACATGGCCTCACGCCGGAAGAAGCTGTAGACATCATTGTCAGGGGGATATTGAGGTAAGAAAAGGTGATCTTTCAGGAAAAACACCTTTTTGATTTATGGACAGTTCAGCTGCTTATATAATGCAACTATAACGATCCGAATGTGAGGGAATCCATGCCTTTACCTTCCGGCGAAAAGTTCAGATGCGAGATACTGTCATGGGGCAGCATCGTCAGGGATACGCGGAGGCTTTCCCGGATTATAAGAGATTCGGGATATTCCCCTGAGATAATAGTTGCCATCGGAAGAGGCGGCTATGTCCCTGCCAGAATACTCTGTGACTATCTCCTTATTCATGATCTTGCATCGATAAAGGTCGAACACTGGGGAACCGGCGCCGTGCGAAGAGAAAAGGCGGTCGTGAAGTTTCCGCTCTGCGCCCAGATCAGAAATAAAAAAGTCCTGCTCGTCGATGATGTGACCGACACCGGTGATACCCTGAGGGTCGCCCTCAGGCACCTGGCAAGGTTCCGGCCCCGGGACGTCAGGACGGCGGTACTGATACATAAAACGTGCTCGGTTCTGACGCCCGATTACTTTCTCAGAAAGATCGTTAAATGGCGGTGGGTCATTTTCCCGTGGCATCTCATGGAAGACCTGACGGGATTTATCCAAAAGCTGAAAGCAGAAGGGATATCCCGCGAAAATGACCTGAGACGCAGGCTGAAGCAGAGATATGCTATCGATGTTCCGATGAATACAATTCGGGAAGTCTTATCAATCATCGGAGAACCTTTTTTACAGGAGGAATAAAAGATGCTGATGACCAGACAACCATATGCGAGACAGTTTTATCCGGGCGATTGCAAGGCCCAGATAGAGCATTTCCTTAAAGATTATGCGGTGCCAGAAGAACCGGCAAAGGCGGTCGGCGGCATAGTCCCCCATGCCGGGTGGGTCTTCTCCGGGGCCGTGGCTGCAAAGGTCTTCAAGTGCCTGAGCGTAAAGGCGGTTCCTGACACTTTCATCCTCCTCGGCGCGGTCCATACCTGGAAGCCAAGAGGGAATTCAATCTACTCCCGCGGTTCATGGACAACGCCGCTGGGCGATGTGAAAGTCGATGAAGACGCTGCTGAAAAGCTGCTTGATGCCCTCGCGGGTGATGTCATCGAAGACCCGGACGCGCATGAGGGGGAACACTCTCTGGAGGTTCAGTTACCCTTCATAAAATACCTCTGTCCTGACGCGAAAATTGTTCCGATAGCGATCCCCCCTGACGAAATCACGCATATAACAGGGAAAAAGATCGGGGAAGCGGCGTCACAGATGGGCAAAAAGATCGTGGTGGTCGGCACCACCGACCTCACCCATTATGGCGACGCCTATGGTTTTGCTCCGTTCGGCTACGGGTCAAATGCAAAAAAACAGATGGAAGAGAGCGACGCAAGGATCATAAAACTTGCACTCATGATGAGGTCCGGCGACATCAGAAAAGAAGCTCAAAAGAGTCATAATGCATGCGGTTCGGGCGCTCTGGCGGCAACAGTCGCCGCTGCGAAGGCGATGGGCGCGGAGAAAGGCTATCTCCTCCAATATACCACCAGCCACGACGTTATGCCGGAAGGCGAGTTCGAGATGGCGGTAGGATATGCCGGGATCCTCTTTTAGTTCGGTATAATATCCGGTACTCGCGGAAGAGAAAAAGTGCATCCTTCACAGGGGATGCGAAAAAGAATCCCTGAAAATGACGACCCCTCGCTTAAAAATCAGCAGACAGGCGCTCGGCAGCCTGACCGCCCATGTGAGAAAGGGCTTTGAGACGAAGTACAAGAAAGAGGTCGGAGGACATCTCCTGGGATACGGCGATAAAAATGGGTTTTACGTCGGCAGGGCGATTCCCTACAACACCCCTTACAGCACGCGCACAGGCTGGGGAATCAACCAGTATTATTTCAGAAGAAAGGGCCTTCATCTTGAAACGAAAAGGCTGAAATGGATCGGAACGTATCACAGCCATGTCGAGATTAAAAGGTCCGCATGCACGGGGCAGTCAAGGGAAGATAAGGAAGCGCATATTTTCTTCGACAGGCCTGTTGATATCATCGTCAGGATCACGAATCACAGGATGAGAGCCCCGGGGATATGCCTTTCGTATAAGGAGATGAGGAACAGCCATGTATATTTTTTTGACATCTGCGGTTTTGTAAAAGATCCGCAGGAAAAAATTACGATGATAAACGTCGAACACACTGCACGAAAACAGCGATGAAAAAAAGAGGTGGAGAGAATGCTCCCTCCACCTCCTGAGTTGCCTGAGGACATAGGAGTCCGGACGGCAGACTTTTCAGTACATTCAGATTTTAATCTTCCCTGTACCGGAAAAGTTTGCGTCGTGCATCCGACTCTTTATCCTCTTCCCTGCTGTCCCCTGAGCAGACCACCTGTGTCGTTCCGGTCAGGATATCATTCGATGGTTCGCTGTTCGGGGCCGCGCTGATATTCGCAGCCCAGGTAATCGGCCAAGTACCACGCTTTGTGCAGAGGATTTTGACCTCGTAGTCGAACTTTTTCTGCTGATCCGCATCCATTTTTTCGCTTTCACTGGCGTCATCGATCCTGACACTCACTCCTTCAGCCGCAGCTGCAGTCAAGACGACCGTCGCGCTCGTGTCGTCAACCGTTGCGAAGGCGTATGCAAGGACATCGATTTCCCTTCGACTGTTCACCCACGATCTGATCTCCGCAGGAACGGTCAGTTTCACCAGACCAACATCGCCTGCTGACACTGCGGTGGCTGTACCCGACAGACCGATCGTGGCATTTCCGCCGTCGCTTGTGATGTCAATAGAACCGGTGTCGCTGCCGACTGCAGCCGGTGAGTAAGTGACTGAAAGTGCAGCGCTTGCGCCGGCAGCAACAGGCGCTACGGATACCGGCGAAAAGCCGAAGGCAGCAGAGCCGGCACTGGTTATATTGACGATGTTCAGCGGCGCATTACCGGTGTTTGTTATCGTTGCCGTCAGTGTTGCAGTTGAGCCAACCGTCACGTTGCTGAACGTCAGCGAGGCGGGCGATACACTGAGGACAGGATTTGTGACGACCGCGACTCCCGTACCTGTTGCGCTCACCGAGGCGTTCCCTGCCGTGCTGGTGATGCTGATCGTCGCGCTCTTCCCTCCTGCTGTCGCAGGCCTGAATGCCACCGTGAATGTCTGACTTGCGCCGCCATTGATCGTTATCGGG
>JAOUFP010000280.1 GCA_029858145.1 Nitrospirota bacterium
AGGGCTGGGACCTCATGGGTACCGTCAGGTTCGCCTCTGCTCTCGCGGCGATGAAGTGTATGCATATGGGGGGCCGGACAGGAATCCCCCTGTTGAACGAGGTCATGGAATTTCTGCAGCAACGGGTTGGATAAACAGACGCGCGCAGTGTATAATCTTCGAACTCTGCAAATCAGGAGGTATGGCTTTTGAAGGCGAAAAACGGGGATATCGTAAAGGTGCATTATGTTCTGTCCCTGAAGGATGGTTCAGTCTTTGACTCCTCAGGCGAAGAGCAACCTTTTGAGTTCGTCATCGGAAAGGGGATGGTGATCTCCGGGATTGAGGATGCGGTGATCGGCATGAGCGAGGGCGCGACAAAAACGGTGACGATACTTCCTGAGGACGCCTATGGCTGTTACCGGGATGATCTCACCCATGTTGTCGAAAGGAGCTATCTGCCGCTGGATATCGATCCGCAGGTGGGCATGACGATAGATGTCCCTGCAGCGGACGGAACTTTCATCAGTGCCCTCGTGACAGCGGTCAATGACTCCACAATCAAACTCGACGCAAACCATGAACTCGCGGGCGAAGAGCTCATATTCGAGATCAGACTTCTAAAGGTAATTCGCCCTGGCTAGCGTAAGTACGGTTATCTCTTTTGCTCCCGCACGATGAAGCTCTTTTGAGCATTCATTTGCCGTAGAGCCCGTCGTCATCACGTCATCCACCAGCAGGAGCTTCATTCCCGGGAATGTTCCCGCTGCCCCAAAGGAGTTTTTCAGATTAAGCCTCCGTTCTTTTCCCGAGAGCCCGATCTGGGGAGCTGTCTCTGTCTTCTTTATGAGGCCGTCCATAATGAGGGGGATTTTCTTCTTGTCCGACACTTTCTTCGCGAGCAGAAGCGACTGGTTGAAGCCGCGCTCCCGCAAGCCTTTCATGGTCAGGGGTACGGGCATGACCGCATCGATGCCTGCAAAGTCGAAATCGAGCAGAAGATCGCCGAGCGGCCTGTGCAGTCTTTTCACGCGGTGAAATTTAAAAAAATGCAGAGCTGATGCCAGCATGCCGTCGTAGAGGCCGAAGCTCATCGCCTTCGAAAAGTAAGGCGGGTTTTTGATGCATTCAGAACAGGTGCCCGCATCATCTGAGTTGAAGGGTGTGGCACAGATCCGGCAGGAAGGGCCCGCATATTTCTCTATCCCTGACCAGCATGATGAGCAGAACGGGGCTGTTTTGAAATTATCCGTTTCTTTGCCGCAGGAAGGACACTCGGAAGGAAAGAGGATATTTATGACTTTCGGGATCAGGCTTCGGCTGTGAGGGGAGTTTTGCATTTGCCGCATACCGGGCCGAGCGAAAGCCTTGAAATCCTGACCCTGTTCCTGATTCCGCACTGTGGACATGTGATGATCGTGAATTCCGGAGGCTGAGGCTCTGAGGGGTGCGGCTCCTCCATTTGCTTGTCAGAGGTATCCGCTCCGGAGCCTTCAGTGCGCGGCCCTTCACCGGGGATTACTGCCTTAACGAACTCGACATACCGGGGGTTGTTCTCCGTAATTTCCACCCCCATGCCGTTTTTTACGGACACGACCGGGGTCTTGATCGACCGTCTGACCCTGCCCTTCAGTTTCACGTCCGATGAATCAGGGAGGTGTATTACAATATCTAGCAGGGTATCGGGTACAAAGGCGTGGTTTGTCCTGATGAAGAGTCCGCTTAAGGAAAGATCGCTGGATATCCCTCTGTAGCATTTGTCTTCCGCGGCAAATTCGGTCTCAAGTCTTCTGATGAACCGTTCGTGCCCGCGTCTTTTCTTCAAAACTGTTCCTGCAGCATGATGAGCTCATCTCTCCTCTGGCCGGTCGAAACAATGACAATTTTTATCCCGAGCAGTTCCTCGATCTTCCGTATGTATGCCTGAGCCTGCTTGGGCAGTTTCCCGAATTCGGTGATTCCCTCCGTGCTTTCCTGCCAGCCTCCGACTTCTTCATAGACAGGCGTGCAGTTTTCGAGCACCTCAATATCCTTCGGCATATCTTTGTATGTTTTCCCCTTGTATCTGTAGGAAGTGCATATTTTAATTGTATCCAGACCGTCCAGGATGTCAAGCTTTGTGATGACGATTCCGGAAAATCCGTTGATCGCCGCGGAATGCTTCAGGATCACCGTGTCGAGCCACCCGCACCTTCTCGGCCTCCCGGTTGTCGCTCCGAACTCGCCGCCCTTTTCGCGCATCTTTTCGCCGGTAGCGTCATGAAGTTCTGTCGGGAAAGGGCCGCTGCCTACCCTTGTGGTATAGGCCTTTACGATGCCGATCACGCCGGTTATTCTTGTGGGGCCTATCCCGAGCCCGGTGCAGGCGCCTCCCGCGATAGAGCTGGATGAGGTGACAAAGGGATATGTGCCGTGGTCGACGTCAAGGAGTGTGCCCTGAGCGCCCTCGAGAAGCAGGTTTTGCTTTTTCTCTATCGCCTCATTGACGATGACGTCTGTGTCGGCGATATGCTTCCGGAGAATCCGGGCATACTCCATGTATTCGTCGAATATCTTCTTTGCGCTGAATGCCGGAGCCTTATAGAGGTTTTTCATCAGGAAATTGACATTTTTGAGGTTTGTTGCGAGCTTTCCCCTGAATGCCTCAGGAGTTAAAAGGTCGCCTACCCGTAATCCGGTCCTCGCCATCTTGTCGACGTAGGTGGGGCCGATTCCCCTTCCCGTGGTGCCGATGCGTTTTTTGCCCCTTGTCTTTTCGCTGGCAGAGTCAAGCGCTATATGATACGGCATGATAAGATGGGCGTTCTTGCTGATAAGGAGATTGTCCGATACTTTGATGCCCCGTTTCTTGAGGTCAGTAATTTCCTTTATTAAAGCATTCGGTTCAACGACAACTCCGTTGCCGATGATGCAGACGGTATTCTTGTGAAGGATTCCGGACGGTATAAGATGAAGAACAAATTTGCTGTTATTGATGACCACCGTGTGGCCTGCATTGTGGCCGCCCTGGTATCGCGCAACGATATCGGCTTTTTCGGTAAGAACATCCACGATCTTGCCTTTGCCTTCATCTCCCCACTGTGCACCGACTATTACTAATGTAGGCATTGTTTACCCTCTCTTAAACATTAATGTGAACTGACCGGATTACAGAGTAATCTGTTTTACAGACAGTATATTTGGCAGCTTCCTGATCTCTTCTATGATCTCAGGGGCCGGTGCTGTGTCAACGCTGATCACGGAAATTGCCATGCCGCCGGCGGATTCCCTGCCAAAATGCATTCTCGCGATGTTGATGTTGTTTTTGCCCAGCAGCGAGCCGAGATTGCCGATAACACCGGGTTTGTCGTTGTTGTGAACCAGCAGGAGTACCCCTTCCGGAACGATTTCGACCTTGTAATTGTCTATCAGTATGATTCGCGGGTCCTTTTTGCTGAAGAGCGTGCCGGCGATGAAGGTTTCAGCGTCTTTTGCCTTTATCCGCAGGGCGATCATGTTCTGATAATCCCCTGCATCGCTGCTTTTTACCTCTTTCACCTCTATGCCCCGCTCCTTGGCGATGAAAGGCGCGTTTACGAAATTAACGGTCTCAAGGAGAATCGGCGTCAGATATCCCTTTATGGCCGCAATGGTCACTGGCGCGGCGTTTATCGTGGATGCGTCTCCGTGATATTCCACCGTGATCTCTGTGGCGCCGCCTTCGAAATTCTGACAGCAGAATCCGCCGAGTTTCTCCGCCAGGGTTATGTACGGCTGCAGGCGGGGGACCTGATCGCTCGGGATGGAAGGGAAATTAACGGCGTTCCGTATCGTCCCGTGGACAAGGTAGTCGGCGATCTGCTCTGCTACCGCGACCGCAACGTTCTCCTGGGCTTCCTCTGTGGAGGCTCCGAGGTGAGGAGTGCAGATGACAGTGTCGAGCGTGAGCAGGGGGTTGTCGACCGGAGGCTCTTTCTCGAATACGTCAAGTGCAACCCCTGCGACCTTCCCGCTTTTGAGTGCTTCATATAAGTCCTGTTCATTGATGATGCCGCCCCGGGCACAATTTATTATTCGTACGCCGTCTTTCATGGTAGCGATTGTCCTGGCATTGATGACCCCCCTGGTTTCAGGGGTGAGCGGTGTATGGATGGTGATGAAATCCGCTTCCCTGAAGAGTTCTTCAAGGGAGACCTTCTTTATCCCCGACGCCTTCGCGGTTTCTTCGCTCAGGAAAGGGTCATAGGCGATGACGTTCATCTCGAGGCCAAGGGCCTTTTTCGCAACCTGGCCGCCAATGTTCCCAAGGCCGACAACGCCGAGTGTCTTATGGTAAAGCTCAACGCCCATGAACTTCTTTTTTTCCCATTTGCCGGCCTTCATCGAAGCGGTCGCCTGGGGAATGAGACGGGAGACCGCAAAGAGCATCGCCATGGAATGTTCCGCGGTGGTGACCGTGTTGCCGCCGGGTGTGTTCATGACGACGATGCCTTTTTTGGAAGCGGCAGCCTTATCGACGTTGTCAAGACCGGATCCCGCCCTTCCGATTACCTTCAGGTTGACCGCCGCATCGATGATCTCGGAGGT
>JAOUFP010000281.1 GCA_029858145.1 Nitrospirota bacterium
TGGTGGTAATCAAACCACGAGGCAGGAGAAGGCATTGAGAGCGTTTTCATTTTCTGATAGTCCGACAGACTGTTTCTATGAATATCAGGAGGAAAATCCCCGGAGCAAAGCGGGAAGGAGCGCCAATGGCTTCACCTGCCTTTGAAATACAACTTTTTCATAGATAATGCAGGCCAGGAAAATATAGAACCGGTTTTTGCGTCACCCCTCTCAAAGCCCCCTGCGTAGGGGGTGAGAGGGGATGCCGGAACATCAGCAAAAAAACCTCTTGCATGCCATCCTCTGCGCCATTTTGCTTCAGTTGGTCTGAAATTTAAGAATTTTTCGGGCTACGCTTTCCGCAGGGAGATGTTTTCGATTTCGAGCTTGTAGTGGAGCGCCTCGAGCAGAATCATCGCCCGTTCCTTGCCCGGCACCTCCCTTTCGAAGATGCCGAAGAAGTTCGCGAACGGGCCTTCCCTGATGAGGACCCTCTCTCCGTTTTCGAACTTCTCAGGGGCAGGGGTAACGATATCATCCTGCATCCTTTGCTTTATCGTTTCTATGAGCGCCTTCGGTACCACCAGAGGGTTCTGCCTGCCGACGACGTATTTGACCCCGCGGGTGTACCTGATCATGTGCCCGTGTCTTTCGCAGTCGAAGCGTGCGAAGAGGTAGCTGGGGAACAGGGGTTCTATCACCTGTTTGTATTTCCCCCGGAAATACTTCTTTGTCCTGATCTTCGCGTTGAGGACCTCTATGCCGGCATTCCTGAGCTGCTGCGCGGTCGAGTCCTCGCAGTTCGGTTTTATGTATATCGCGTACCAGTCCATATGTCAATAAGGCAGGCAGAGGTAAAGATCAGCTGTGCCTCTATCTGCCTCAGGTTCTGTCCTCATGAAAGCTCCCTGTTTTCAATCACCGCCCGCGGATTTTCGAAAAACATCCGGTCTGCCTCGCTTTTTTTGAGGAGAGAGGCGGTCTCACTGTATGCCTTCGACAGCAGCGGCGGTCTGTGACCGGTGTTGTGGGCATCGGTTGCGACAAAATCCACATATCCTTTTTTGAGAAGCTGCCGGGTGAATTTCCTTATCTGCCTGCCGAAATCGCCTGTCACGCTCATCGCCGTGACCTGAAACAGCGCGCCGGCGGCCCTGAGCGCGTCGGCCTTTTCAGGGGCTGTGAGGAGGCTGTAGTTGCGTTCGGGATGCGTTATGATCGGGGAATAGCCCCTCACCTTCATCTCAAGGAGAAATGCGTCAAGGTGAGTGGGGATGAGATCGGGCAGTTCCAGGAGAAAGTACCTTGATCCGTTTATCGTGGGAATTTCTTTTCTCTCTATGCCCTTAAGCAGCTCATAGGTGAGCCTGATGTCAGCCCCTCCCAGGAGTGTCACATTGATCGCCCTTTTCTTCATCGCTTCCCTGACCCCTGTTATTTTCCCCTGTATCAAATCGATTCCCGGGGCTTCGCCATGCCGGTAGTGGGGGGTGGCGACGATATGGGTTATGCCGTCAGACGCGGCGATTCTGAGCATCTCCAGCGATGTCCGTATATCTGCCGCCCCGTCGTCTATAGCCGGCAGTATGTGGCAGTGGATGTCGATCATGTTATCAATACCCGGGAAAGGCTAAGGTAAAGGTAAAGAACAGCTCCGTCTCTGCCTATCCCTGTTTCACTATCTGTTTTCATACTCAAGCCTGTCTCCTGTCTTTATGCCAAGTTTGTCCGCCATGCCGGCTTTGATCTCGAGGGCGTATGCCGTGCCTTCAGGGGCCTTGTAAATGGTGCATTCCGTGCAGGGCCGGAGGCCTGGCAGTATCCCTGTCAGGATCTTGTCTTTGTTGAAGAAGAGGATGTCGAGACTGAATTTCATGCCTTTCATCCAGAAGAATTGCGGGCGTGCGGCGTCGAGGATAAAGAGCATGCCGCAGTCGCTGGGGATAGGGGCTCTTTCCGCAAGCCCTTTCTCCTTCTCCTTCTGGCCTGAGACGGTTTCGACGGCAAAGACGGCGACCGGCGTCGAACTCCTCCGTATGGATATTTTTTTCACTCCGCCATCGGCTGTAATAGTGTGCGCGTTAAATAGCAATGCCGAGATTATGATTGTCAGGGAAAGCAGTTTACAAATCATAGTACGTCCTTACCTTCCACAATTTGTCGTTTTTTTATTTTTATGATGTCTCATTGATTGCCTTCCAAATAGCGTATGCACATGTTCTGAAAGGATGCATAACTTTCCGGATAATATCCCCGGATATATGTCGCTGTTTGTCCCACGATTACGATTTTTATGTTGTTCTCCCTGTAATAGTTTATCTTCTCTAAGAACAAGAAGGTATTGCGGCAAATATGCCGCTCTCATTATAATGCAGCATTGTGTTTTCTACCACTATAGCACAGAATTTTCTAGCGAACATATAAACTGTCAGTAACTGTCACACATTAACTGTCTGCTCAAAATGAATGGCATGGGAAGGCTTGCATGGGCTGCAGTATGAACGCGGGATGCATACAGGACATAACCGTAGTTGCTTAAAAGGGAAAAACTTGCATGGTTGAGCAGGAAAAAGGCCTTTTGGTCTGCAAGCACGGTGAGGAAAAATGGCAAGAAACTGTGATTTGCCCTAAACTCCATGGTAAGATGGTTGAGCTGGAGTGGGCTGGAAACAGGCATCTCCGGCCGTTATAGCCCGCGACGGCAAAATCGATGGGGAGAGCGGAACAGGACACGGGCTGCATCCGGGTCAGGATTCTGCTCAAAATCCCTGCCGTTACTGACCCGGGGATTTCCGGGAGGGGAGAGTCTGTGTTAAAAGTAATGCTGAGAAGGGCTGAGTATGAATGCAGCACGCTCAAACCGCTGATCTTTGAACTTCTTGACGGCCTTGCCGGTGACAGGATCGGAAAGGCTGGCCGGGTGCTGATAAAACCGAATCTGCTCGCTCCTGCCACACCTGATAAGGCGATGCTGACACATCCGCTCATCGTGAGGGCCGCTGCCGAATATGTGCTGCGAAAGGGCGGGATTCCCCTGATAGCAGACAGCCCCGCGATGGGGACGTTCGACAGGGTGATGAAGGAAAGCGGGATAAGGGAGGCGCTGAAGGGGCTGGATGTGGAATGCAGGGAGTTTAAGCGCTCTGTGGCGATAGACGTCGGCCCTCCCTTCAACAGGATCGAGATCGCTGAAGATGTTATGCGCGCTGATGTTGTGCTGAACCTGCCGAAGCTGAAGACGCATACGCAGATGCTCCTTACCCTTGGCGTCAAGAACCTCTTCGGGTGTATCGTCGGGCTGAGGAAGCCGGAGTGGCATTTCAGGACAGGCGTTGACAGGGAGATGTTTGCGCGTCTGCTTGTGAGGATATGCAGGGCGATCGGGCCTTCCGTAACCCTGCTCGACGGCATCCTGGCGATGGAGGGGCAGGGGCCGGGCAAAAGCGGCCTCCCGAGGCGCCTCGGCCTGCTTTTGGCAGGCACTGACCCGGTTGCGGTAGACATGACCGTCTGCAGGATGCTCGGGCTCGATCCCATGAGCCTGCTGACAAACCGGATGGCCGCTGAAACAGGGACTGCCCCGCCTGACATACGTGTCGATGGCGAACTGCAGGTGATAGAAAACTTCCTGCTGCCGGAGATAACGCCGCTTGTGTTCGGACCGAAAAGCCTGCACGGCTTCATGAGAAGGCACCTGGTGCAGAGGCCGCTCTGTGATGATGCACTCTGCAGGTTATGCGGGGAATGCTGGAAATACTGTCCTGCAGGGGCGATTAAGGCGGTGAATAAAAAAGTGAGGTTTGATTATGACGCATGCATCAGGTGCTACTGCTGCATCGAGGTCTGTCCGCACGGCGCGCTCCGTGCCGCCGAGACAGTATACGGAAAGGTGGCGAGGAAGCTGTTGAAACGGCACGAAGACTGAACGCACGGAATGCGGGGAGTTGTCTGTTTTTGCGCGGTTAAACGCTTTTTTCAGGATGATATAATTTTCGGGCTATCGTGGTGTTTTGTCTCTTGCAATGTCGATGACCGTGATCTCCGGAGGAGAAAGGAAGCGGATCGGCGGTCCCCATGTGCCTGCGCCCCTGCTCACATAGAGGTGGGAGCCGTTATCCAGCGTCCGGAGGCCGGCATGGACAGGGTAATACAGGCGTGTGATCAGACTGAAGGGAAAGATCTGCCCTTTGTGCGTGTGCCCCGAAAGCTGCAGGTCAAAGAGCCCCAGGCTTTCCCTGTTGATGTGCGGCCTGTGCTTGAGCAAAAGGGTGAAAGTGTCCGGGGGAAGGGGCGAAAGCAGATCCTTTTCCGGTACAGGAGCCGGCAGGTCAAAAAAACGGGAGGTGGGGTCGTCCACTCCGGCGATTGTTATGAGTCCTTCTATGGTGAGCGCATCTCCCCGGAGCATCGTGATGCCCGCTTTTTCGGCACACTCCAGGGACTGGGGGAGTCCGGCATAGAACTCGTGATTGCCGGTAACGCCGAATTTGCCGAATTTCGGCTTCACCCCTGACAGGAGATGAGCGAATCCCTTCAGCCCGCAAGTCTGCGCATCGACGAGGTCA
>JAOUFP010000282.1 GCA_029858145.1 Nitrospirota bacterium
TACACCGAGCACAACACCCGACTGGGAGTGCTGCTTACATCCCGTGGCTATAAGAAGTTGCCGACTTGGCTGGCACCTGAACGAGCAGAGGTAAGTCTGAGATGAGCAGTACCGCAGTTCTCCGCGTTCTTAACATCGGTCAGAATTACCGTGTTATTGGTGGAGCCGATGTTTACTTCCTGGCGTTGGAGAAGCTGCTGCGTCGTTTTGGTCATGAGGTTATTCCTTTCGCCGCTACTAATCCGGAGAATTTTCCCTCCGAGTGGAGCAGCTTTTTCCCCGTGGGAGCTGATTTTGACCATCCCGGACCGCGTGACCTCTTTCAATATGTCTATTCCTTTCCAGCCCGGGCTGCCATGGCGAGGCTTCTGGCCTCGAAAGAAATTGATTTGGCGCATCTGCATATATATTACGGCAAACTGACCGGCTCCATTCTTGGCACCTTGCGGGCTAAGGGTATTCCCATGGTGCAGACCCTGCACGAGTACAAGATCGTATGCCCGACTTATCAACTTCTTGCTCACGGCGAAATCTGCCAAGCATGCGGCGGCAAGGCCTTCTGGCTTGCTGTAAGAAAGCGTTGCAATCGCGGATCTCTGGCCCGTTCTTTTTTGAGCGCTGTTGAGAGCTACGCATCCCGGTGCTGCGGCAACGTTTCCGGCATAGACCATTTCATCGCTGTAAGCGACTTCGTCCGAAACAAAATGATCGAGTTGGGTCTGCCAGCGGAAAAAGTGACCACGGTGCACAATTTTGTTGATGCTAACGGTACCCAGCCAAACCGGCGCCCGGGGGAATATTTCCTTTACTTCGGCAGGATAGAGCGTGTTAAGGGCATATTCACCCTGATCGACACATTCAGGCCTTTGCGTGACCAACGCTTGTTCATTGTGGGCGGTGGCTCGGCCCAGCCCGAGGTGGAACGGATCATCAAACGGGAAGGACTTAATCACATCAGGACCATCGGTTTCAAGGTGGGCATCGAACTAGAAAACCTGATCCGAAGAAGCATCTGTACCATTACCCCCTCGCAGTGGTATGAGACCTTCGGCCTTACACTGCTCGAGACCTTCGCCCTTGGCCGGCCAGTAGTTGTTAGTAGTATCGGCGGCATGACAGAAATAGTCTCAGATGGGGTGGACGGCTTTCTAAGCCCTCCGGGCGATGCCGATGCCCTGCGCGAGAAGATCCTCTGGATGGCGGCGCACCGCCAGGAGGCGGCTGAGATGGGGATGATGGGAAGAAGGAAGGTCGAGGAACGCTTTAACCCCGACATGCACTATCAGAAGATCATCTCTGTTTATCGAAAGGTGATGGGCAGATGATCGGCCAGATCGATACCAATTACATACGCTCAAGACCGCTGAAGCTCTGGGGCCGGCTCCTCAGCTACGGCCTTTTCGAGGGGCGCCCTTTGACAACTAGAGGGCGCTGGATAAATCCACTTGTCTTTGCTCTTTTTGCTCTGGAAAAGCGGTTGCCCCGGCTTCGCATGGTGGAAAAACCGGTTTTCATTATCGGCACCGGCAGAAGCGGCACCACCATTCTGGGAATACTGCTTTCTATGCATCGGGATGTGGGATTCCTCAACGAACCCAAGGCCCTTTGGCATGCTATTTACCCCAGAGAAGATCTTGTGGGGAGTTATGACCGGGGTCCGGCCCAATACCGACTTGGCGCGGAAGAGGTCACGCCTGAAATGATTGCAGCTGCCCACCGGATATACGGAGCTTATCTGTTTTCAACCTGCTCACGCCGCGTTGTGGACAAGTATCCCGAACTGATATTCCGGGTTCCCTTTGTTCGCCGGTTATTTCTCGACGCCCGCTTTCTCTTTCTTGTCCGCAATGGCTGGGATACCTGCCACTCCATTGACCTGTGGTCAAAGCGTTTGGGGACGCATGCCGGTGATGAACAGTACGACTGGTGGGGCGTGGATAATCGCAAGTGGAAGCTGCTGGTGGAGCAGGTCGCCGCGGGCGAACCCGACTTTGGGAAAAAGCTTGAGAGGTTGGGGAGCCTCGAACGTCACACTGACATGGCTGCTTTGGAGTGGATACTGACCATGCGGGAAGGATTGCGTCTTAGCCGTGAATTGCCCGAGGTGGTTAAGACCGTTCGCTATGAAGACCTGGTGCTGGAACAGGAAAAGGAGTTATCTGCGATCTTGGAATTTTGCGAGCTTCCGCGGGACGAGAAATTCTTCGCATACGGAAAGGCGAACCTTTCTCTGGCCCCGGCCAAGAAGCCATTTCCGTTGGACGAGTCCTTGCGGGACGAATTTTTCTCCACTATGGCTGCACTGGGCTACTTCTAATTCCAATACAGACAAGGATTTGACAAAGGATGAAAAATAGACAAAAACTGGCCATCGCACTCATCGGCACCCGTGGAGTGCCCGCCAATTATGGAGGGTTTGAGACCTGTGTCGAAGAAATAGGCTCGAGATTGGTTGATAAGGGTCATTCCGTCACGGTATACTGCCGGGAAAGCTATTATAAGACGAAGCTCCAAACATATAAGGGTATGAAACTTATTTACCTGCCCAATATAGAAAAGAAGGCATTTGATACGCTTTCTCACACATTTCTTTCGATGCTCCACGCGACATTTCGGCGTTATGATGTTTACATGGTCTTCAATGCTGCCAACAGCCCGACAATGTTCATTCCGCGTCTATTTGGGAAGAAGGTTGCCATTAACACCGATGGTCTCGAATGGAAGCGAGGGAAATGGGGAACAGTCGCAAAGAATTACTATCTTTTCAGCGAATGGCTTTCGGCGAGGCTTGCGAACAGAATCGTCGCGGACTCTCCCGGAATAGAAACATATTACCGGGAGCGCTACGGTGTGGGAAGTGCAGTAATTGCTTATGGTGCCGAAGTGACCGAGAGCAGAAATCCCGAGTTGTTGCGCTCCATTGGTCTCGAACCCGGCAGCTATTTTCTTCAGATAACACGATTCGAGCCGGAGAACCACCCTCTACTCACGATGCAGGCATTTAAGAAATTGAAGACGGATAAGAAACTGGTGCTGGTCGGTGGTGTCAGGTACGAGAGCGACTACTTCAGGCAAATGGAGCGTGAACGGACCCGTGATATCATAATGCCCGGCTATATTTATGACAAGGATATTCTGAACGAACTGTGGTGCAACTGCTATGCCTATATTCACGGCAACGAAGTCGGCGGTACTAATCCCGCACTGCTCCAGACAATGGCGGCTGGCTGTTTTACCATCGCAGTCAACGTTCCTTTCAACCATGATGTTCTTCAGGATTGCGGCCTGTTTTTCGAGAAGACGCCGGAGGACCTTGCAGAAAAGATGGAATGGGCACTTACCCATCAGGCCGCGCTTCAGCCGTTCAAGGAAAGTGCACGCGTACGGATACGTCAGTACTATTCATGGGAGCTTGTGGCCGACCAATATGAGCGGCTGTTTATCGAGCTTGCGCGATGTGCGTGATTCGGGCTGAATACCATTATGCTTGATAAGAAAAGAGAGGAAGTGAATCGTTAGCTCTGGCATCAATGTATTTTGGGGAGTTATGACCACCGATAGTGAAAGGAAACGGGAAAGTAGAAAGGGTGAAGCAAAATATCGGGATAGATAATATTCATATAACTTGTAGTTACGCCTCTGTAGCTCTCTGTTACTGTTTGTTCTGCGGCGCATTCTGCGCGCGAACATCAGATGACGAGATGAGATTAGTTATCGGGCTATTCTGGTGCATTCTTTGGAACGTGCTACAGTTTTGTAAATTGAGAGGAGGTCAATAAAGCGATGTCCCTGATCAAAGCATTCAAATTTAAGGTTAGTCATTTGTCACGAGAGAAGAAGATGGCGCACTTTTACTCCCTCTTCAAAGTGGGTATGACGGTACTTGATGTCGGTGTTTCTGCCGAATCTAAGCCGGGGTCGCCGATGCGGAACTATTTCCTGAAAACTTTTCGCTATGCGCCGAAATACTACACGGGATTAGGAGTCCAGGATCTTTCAGGCATGGAAGAACTGTTTCCGGGGAAGCGTTTTGTTCAGTATTCCGGAGGTAAATTCCCTTTTGAAAATAATGAGTTTGACTGGGTATTTAGCAATGCAGTAATTGAACACGTTGGAGACGACGAAGCACAGCTGTTTTTTTTGAACGAGATGCTGCGTGTGGCTAAGAATGTCTATTTTACGACACCAAACAAGTATTTTCCGGTCGAGTCCCATACAAATGTGTTTTTCCTTCACTGGAACAACAAGGTCTTCTATGAGTGGTGCCGAAGGTACACGACGACATGGCGAAAAGAAAATCTTTATCTTTTTTCATATGACAGACTTAAGAGACTGGTTCAATGCTCCACTGCTTCGAAGTATGCAATAAAAAACAATCGCGTTTTGGGTTTGCCGATGACTTTTACCGTGACATGTTCAGGACGACGATAGTGCTGTTCTGACCTTCTCCCAAGAAACTGTGTCACCTAAAAATGGAGAATTCTGGCAAAATTAACTACTCTGAAGGAGGAGAATTTGCCATGAAGAAGACGAAATTTAC
>JAOUFP010000283.1 GCA_029858145.1 Nitrospirota bacterium
CATGCTTCAATACCGGGGTTTCGATTCCACGATGGCGGAACAGGGCGGACTTGGCGTGATTTACAGAGGCCTTGTAAAACAGGCTTCCATGATGGCGTTCAATGACGCCTTTTTTCTCCTGAGCGTCTTTATGCTTTGCATCGTTCCGCTTGTTTTCCTGATGAAAAAGGGGAAGGCCGATGCACCCCCCGGCATGCATTAGCTTCCAGGCATAAGACTGAACCGCATGCCTCTCCTTTATAAGTGCGAATTTCTTCCATTGTCAAAGGGGGAAACGGAGGGGCGTTTGCATGTCAATTCTGCCATATTGTGAGACCGTTTATGATATGAAGTGCGAGACCTCTTAACTTCATTTTTTGTGTCATAATGTATGCATTTTATTTATTACACATAAGCATTGACATTCAGTTATAATAATTATATAAATAAAGGGGTTATATCGGTGATCTGTTTTTTTATCGGGGGGGATAAAAATTACTTTTAAAAATTGCACTTCTTTGTACGGCGGAGGGATTAAGTGTGAGAGTTCTGATAGCTTTCGGCAACCAATTAGTCACTGACGGCCTTAAGGATTTGCTTTGCAAGTCCGACAGGAAAATCGATGTCAAATCGATCTGCACCACACAAAACGAATCCGATGATGAATGGAAGGACAATGATGTCGTGATTACGGATTATCTTTCTCTGGCAAGGGTTCCGAAGGAATGCTTTGAAGATTCCAAGGTCCTGATAATGGACAACGGCCTGAGCGAGGAAACAATTGTTTCTCTCTATCTGACTGAACATATTTCGGGCATTATACCTGCCGATGCCGAGATCGATACATTTTTAAAGGCTATACAGGTGGTTCATAACGGAGAAGTGTGGATCAATAACGCTGTCGTGAAAACCCTGCTGAATCAGAAGATGACCCGGAAAGTAAGAGATGTCGCGAAGTTTACGGAGAGAGAGACAGCGATCGTAAGACTCGTAAAGCAGGGATACAGGAACAAGGAGATAGCCGATTTTCTCTCCATCAGCGAACAGACTGTTAAATCCCATCTGAACCGTGTATTCAGAAAGCTGAATGTTACGTCCAGGACCGAACTGCTGGCCCGTGCTTCTGAGTTGTCAATTTGACCGAACCTCGGATGGGGCTCAGAGAGTCATTTTGTCAAATTCTTCAAACTGACGGGAGAGATCGATCAGTTCCCATCTGGTGTCAACTTTGCTTTTTTGCTTAAGGCTTTCGATCAGCAGCTTAACTTTCTTTTCCTTTTTGCCCAGTTTCCGGGCTATTGTCGAGTCATCAAACCCGATGCTGATCATCCTGAATACTTCTTTCTCGGCGGCGTTCAAACTCCAGAGGTTTACAAAATAAGAAAGTCGCGAGATGAGATTTTTGATAATGCTTTTCTTTACCCATAAGGTTCCGTCGTTGACTTTTACGAACGCCTTCTTCAGCAATTCTTTGTCCGTGTTCCTGTCGATAATGCCGTAGACGTTCTTGATAATCAGCGCATAATTGATCTGCTGCTCACTGCATCCCGTGTCAAGAAGCAGCACTTTTGTCTTGTCGGAAACGGGCGGCAGATAATTTTCGAGCACGTGATAATTAACGAAGAGCAGATCGGGATTTTCATTCTGCAGCACGTCTGAGAGAGACTCGGCATCATCGGCAATCCGTATTTCAATATCCTTTTCGTCCTCAAGGATACAGCGGATGCCTTCTGAAATCAGTTTGTTGCTGAAATACAGTAAAATGACCATAGATAAATCTTAAATCAATTTCAGACAAAGTCAACTCAACTTTGGTTCGCTTGGTTGCAACTATAGTTTTAATACTATTTTTATTTGAACTTGTTAACTTAAGGGGGATTTACAACCGTATTTCTTTGACCTACACTAATGACTAAGGGGGCATTCCCGATGGGTTTTACCCATAAACAATTTTTTGTTGGAGGAGATGGAATATGAAAAAGGTTCTTCAGTTCCTCAGGGATGAGGAAGGGGCAACGGCAGTTGAGTACGGCATTATGATAGCAGCGATCGCGGCTGTCATTATCGCTGTTGTGATAGTTGTAGGACAGAAGACAAACAACGCATTTTCGAATGTAAACAATGCAATGCCGTTCTGACGCGTGCTGAGTCCTGAAACTGCAAGAGTTGTCGCAATTGGCTGGGTGCCTTCCCATATTAAAATAGTGGAGGCACCCAGCAATCACAGGACTCTAAGAAACTCAATCCGGGTAGTCGGATCATTTTTTTCACAGGCTCATGATATATTTTAAAAAATAGTCAAAAAGAAGATAATGAATTTATGAATACAGAATACTTTTCGACGCTTGCATTTATAATGGTATTGATTGTCGCAGCGGTATTGGACATCCGCTTTCAAAAGATACCCAATTGGCTCACCTTCCCTTCGATGATAGCGGCAATTATTCTCAACACCGCGTCAACCGGCTTTCCGGGGCTTCTTTTCAGCCTCGGGGGGATAATGGCGGGTATAGCCTTTATGATCTTGCCCTATCTCATGGGCGGTATGGGCGCGGGTGATGCAAAACTCATGGGAGCGGTGGGCGGCCTGCTTGGTCCCAAGGGGGTATTCATCGCCTTTCTTCTGACTGCCCTGACCGGCGGCGTCTATGCCATGGGTGTCCTCGCCTTTTACGGAGGCCTCGGGGAGACTTCCCGGAGATACCGGCTTATCCTCAGAAATTTCTTCCTCACCGGGAAGGTGTTGTATATTCCCCCTTCAGGGAAGGAAAATAAGCCCCGTCTGCGTTACGGCATCGCGATCGCTCTGGGGTCAATAATGACAGTTATCATGAAAAATACTCTATATGAGATCATAAGTCTCAATTAGATCACGGAGGTACTATTATGGAGAAATACAGACCGATGCTCCTGCTGACTGCTGCGGTAATTGTCGCCCTGATAACCAGCGTCATGGCTTACAAATGGATGAAAAAAGAGAATGTCGCAAAGGAAGCAGGCCTGCAGACCCAGCCGGTTGCGGTAGCTCTCACCGACCTTTCATGGGGAACTGCCCTGAACAAGGAGATGATCAAGACCAAGCCTTTTCTGAAAGGAAGCCTGCCTGAGGGCGAATATTTTACCGATGCGGCATCTCTTGAAGGCAAGGTTCTGATAATGCCGGTCAAGGCGGATGAACCGATTCTTAGGTCGCGGCTCGCGCCTGACAGCATTGCAAGAGGCGGTGTTGCTGCTATCGTCGATCCGAAGAAGCGTGCCATGGCTGTGAGGGTCGACAAGGTCATCGGCGTTTCCGGTTTTGTGCACCCGGGCAACAGGGTGGATGTGCTGGTGAGCCTTCAGAGGCCCGGCAGGGAAAGCACCGGGATAACCAAGATTGTGCTTCAGAATGTCCCTGTCCTTGCCGCCGGCACTGAAATGCAGCAGAAAGGCAAAGGCGAGCAGCCTGTACAGGTCGATGTCATTACACTGGAGCTGACTCCTGAAGATGCTGAAAAACTTGCCCATGCGACGGCAGAAGGCAAGATACAGCTGGCCCTGCGGAACTACAACAGCACCGAAGAGGTCTCTACGCGGGGAGCGACGGTGCAGACCCTGCTCTCCGGTCAGCATGCTCAGGCAGCGCCGGCTGGAAGAAGGGCGAGAGCGCCGAGAGCAGTTACGGTTGCAAAGCAGGATACTGGCTTCAATGTTGAGGTCCTTAAGGGGAATGAAAAAACGGTCAAGACATTCAAGGCGGAATAGCAATGGTCGATGAGGATGCAGATCCGGAACGCTGTTCGGTCTTTACACATAATGAGGAGGGAATTATGAACATAAAGCAGAAAGCAGCCGCAAGCCTCACCGTTGCAATTATCATTTTCGTCTTCGCATCCCTGGCCCTTGCAGACCTTGCCGCGATCCCCATTTACGTGGCTGTCAGCAAAGGCACGATACTTACCCTGAAGGAGCCGAGCAAGCGCGTTTCGATATCCAACCCCGACCTTGCGGAAATGAACCTGCTGTCACCCACTGAATTGCTCATCAACGGAAAGAAGATCGGGAATACCTCTCTCATAATATGGGACGCGCAGGGAAAGACATCTTTTTTTGACATAATGGTGACCGGCGATATCAACCAGCTGCAGAAGCAGTTAAAGGAGGTCGCGCCGCAGGATGATATCTGGGCTGAGATGGCCGGCGATACCATAGTCCTTTCAGGTCACGCGAAAAACCAGCAGACGATCGACAAAGTGGTCAAACTGGCACAGGCGTATGCTGTTGGTTCCCAGGTCACCACCACGACGACCTTTACCGGCGGAGTGGCCAAGGAGACCTCTGTCAGCGCCGGCAAGGTCATCAACAATATAACCATCGATGAGGCGCAGCAGGTCGTGCTGGAAGTAAAAGTGGCACAGATCGATAAAACAAAACTGAAGGAACTGGGGGTCAGTTGGCTCGCGAAGGGAAATACCGCGGAGGGTTTCTCGAATTTGATAGGCGCGCCTCAGTCCGGCGGCACGACAACAGGCGGAGGATCGACGATACAACAATTTGGAGGTGGAGACGGAAT
>JAOUFP010000284.1 GCA_029858145.1 Nitrospirota bacterium
GCCAGTCGGAATCATGCGGGAAATGCCCTCCCTGCAGGGTGGGCACCTACCAGATGCTCCAGATACTCGAGAGGATTACCTCCGGAAAAGGCGAAGAAGGAGATATCGAACAACTGGAGAAGATCGGCAAGCTCATAAAAGCGGGCGCTCTCTGCGGACTCGGAAACAGCGCGCCGAACCCTGTCCTGACAACGATTAAATATTTCAGGGAAGAGTATGAAGAGCATATACACGATAAATACTGCCGGGCGAAGGCCTGCAGCGGCCTGGGGGTGTTCAGGATAGAGCATGAAGAGTGCTTCCTCTGCGGTCTCTGTAAAGAGGCCTGCGCGTTCGACGCGGTGAAGGAATTGAGGAACAGTTTCTTTATCGATCAGGACTACTGTACAAAATGCAAGGCGTGTTATACCGCATGTCCTGTAGGCGCGGTCAAGGTGGAGAAGCAGAAAAGACGTACGGTAAAAGAGGAGGTAGTATGAGCGAGACTCCCGTGAAAGACGAAAAACCAAAAAAAGACATGAAGGATGTCCTTGCCGCGGTTGAAACCATAAAATGCCCTGTACAGAGGTCCCTGAAGTTTGTGGAAGAGTTCCTTTCGGAGCCGATGTGCGGGAAATGCCATCCCTGCGCCCTTGGAAGCTTTGAGGCCATGGTGAGATTAAAGAGGATTTCATCCGGCAGAGGAACGCAGGGAGACGTGGCAGCGATTCAGCGGATAGCCGATGAAATGCTGGAGGCCTCGCGGTGCATAAAGGGCAAGGATACGGCAAAATTCCTGCTGAATGAACTGAAGACCGGTTCCTTCAAAGAGCATCTTGAAGGGCATTGCGGTGAAAGGGAATGCCTGTCTTATATTATGTTTAAGGTAATACCCGAAAAATGCGTCCTCTGCGGCCTCTGCAAGGATGCCTGCAGATATAATGCGATTACCGGGGAGAAGAAGGTCTCCTACCGCTCGGGATATCTTCCTTTCGAGATAAGGCAAAAGAGGTGCGTAAAGTGCGGTGAGTGTGTGCCTGCGTGTACCTACGGGGCGATTGAGGTGATAGAAGAAAAATCAGGAGTTCTTGTTTAATATAGGAGGATTTAATGGGAAAGATAATCAATCTGAAGATAGACGGAAAAGAGGTGAGGGTCGAAGAAGGCACGAATCTCATTGACGCCGCTCAAACCGCCGGGATACATATTCCGAACCTCTGCTACCTTAAGGGCATGAAAGGCATCGGTGCATGCAGACTCTGTCTTGTCGAAATGGAAGGCGGAAAGGCCCCTGTCATCGCGTGCAATACAAAGGTAAAGGAAGGCATGAGCATTTCCACAAATACCGAGAAGGTCAGGGAGGTCAGAAAATTCGTCATCGACCTTATCCTCTCGATGCATCCCCTGGACTGCATGACCTGTACAAAGGCCGGCGTCTGCAACCTTCAGCAATATGCGTATGATTTTGAGATAAAGGAGTCGAGCTTTTCGAGAAAGAAGTTCGGGTATCCTGTTGATGAGGCAAATCCCTTTATCAAAAGAGATCCTGAATACTGCGTCCTCTGCAGCAGATGCATAAGGATTTGCAAGGCCCAGGGCACGAACGTTCTGGAATTTTCAGGGAGGGGTGTCGGCGCAAAGGTGGTGACCGCGAATGACACGCCGCTTCAGGAATCGACCTGCACCTTCTGCGGGAACTGCATCGACGTCTGTCCGGTCAACGCGATCCTTGAGTCTGACCGCTGGAGAAAAGGCAGGGAATGGGAATACACGAAAACAGATTCCGTATGTCTCTCCTGCGGCAACGGATGCAGTATCTCCGTGAGCGGAAAAGACGGTGAGGTCGTGAAGATAAATTCGGGTTCACCTGATGGGATGGCAGAGCGTTTCTTATGCGCTGTAGGCAGGTTCGGCTTTGACAGCATCAGGAGCGATACGCGGGTCACCGTGCCGATGAAGCGGGTGGACGGTGAACTGAAGGAGACCTCTTGGGAAGATGCGATCGCTACGCTTACGGAAAAACTCAAAGCTGCAGGCCCGGACGCGGCCTTTATCAGCAGCGGCAACATCCTGAATGAGGATGCCGGTTTACTGAAAAAACTGGCTGCCGATGTCGTGCAGACAAAAAATTGCGATTCGACGGTCAGTCTGTATTCGGATTATGACTCGATGAACAGCGCGACCGCGGACCTCGAAAACGCCGATCTCTTTGTTCTGGCCGGGATCGCGCCTGACCAGTGGAAGAGGGTCCTGCCGGCACTTGACGCGATCGTCAGAAAGCGTGTGAACGAAGGCGCAAAGCTTATTGTAATGCATTCCGGAGAGCCGAAGATAGCGTCGGCAGCCAACGTCTTTATGAAAGGCGACGAGATAAAAATGATTGAAGAGCTTGGACAGGCTGTTATCTCGAAGGGGGTAAAGGCCCCGAAGGAGATGATCGAGGCGCTGGCGCACATCAATCCTTCCGATGAAGCGATGAATGCGGCTGACCTCTTCGCGGCATCCAAGTCGCCGGTCATACTTGCTTCGCCGTCGTTATACAAGGCAGCAGCGAACCTTTCTCTTATCAAGGGTGATGCCGTTGCGATTCCTTTCGAGGCGAATGCCAAGGGCGTGGTCATGATGGGCATGACTACTGAAGACAAAAAGTTTTCCGACATTGTGTCCTCTTCCACAAAACTTCTCTATGCTGTCGGAGAAATGCCGGTGAAAAGCAGGCCGGATACCGGATTTCTGGTGGTGCAGAATTCGCATATGACGGACCTTGCGACGCAGGCAGATCTGATATTGCCTTCTGCCGGGGCCCTTGAGTCTGAGGGCACGATCATTGATTACCTGGGAAGAATCAAGCAGGTGAACAAGGCCTGTACGCCTGCCGGTGAGTCAAGACAGAACTCCGATATTTTTATTGCGGTGGCAGAGGCGATGGGCACTCCGCTGAAAAAGGCGAAGGATACCGATGTTAAAAAATCGGTAAAGACAAAAGTAAAAGTCACCCTGTCTCCGTTCAGGAAAGAAAAAGGACTGGATATTGACGCGGAGCAATTCATTGAGGATATCAGGACTTCGACGGTCAACGGGTCAAGACTCCTCTGGCTGAAGGAACTCGAAAAGACAGTAGCAGTCTGAACTGACAGACAGATTGGTTTTTAGGGACATCCGGCGCGCCCGGATGTCCCTTTTCTATTTTGTGCGGCCGGCACGGGCGCATGCCTCACGGTGTGAGTCGGTCCTCTCTCTCATGGGAAAAGATAGTTTATCGGCCAATCTGTTATAATACTTGTTATGATTGAGGCGCTTATACTCGGCATTGTACAGGGGATAACTGAGTTTTTTCCTGTAAGCAGTACGGCTCACCTGATCGTGCTCCCCTGGTTCTTCAAATGGAGCGGAGACCTTGATACCCTCACCTTCGACGTTGCCCTGCACGCAGGTACTCTTTTGTCGCTTCTCCTTTGTTTCTGGAGGGATTGGGCGGCAATGCTGGTAAGTAAACGAAGGCTCTTTTTTCTGATCGTCATTGCGTCAATCCCGGCCGGGGTGACGGGCTTTTTCCTCAACGACATCATCGAGGAAAGCCTCAGAAGTCCTTATGTCATCAGCATTGCACTGATCGTGGTCGGCATCGTGATGCTGCTTTCGGAAAAGATGTTTCAGCACAGGAGCATCGAGAGTGTGAAACTCCCCGATGCGCTGTTAATCGGCATCGCGCAGGTTCTGGCATTGATTCCCGGCGTGTCACGCTCGGGCATCACCATTTCAGCAGGCCTCTTCAGGGGACTCGACCGCTCTTCTTCTGCAAGATTCTCCTTTCTCCTTGCGACGCCGGTCATAGCAGGAGCAACGCTGCTGCATGCTAACAAGCTGATTAGTGGAGCCGAACATTACAATCTTGATCTTTTCATGGCGGGGTTTGCGGCATCCGCGGTCACGGGGTTTGCAGCGATTACGTTTCTGATGAGCTTTTTCAAAAAATATACCTTGAATGCTTTTGTGTATTACAGATTTTTTCTGGCTGCTGTTATAATTTCAGGGATATGGCTAAGAACCTAAAGAGGATAAAGGAGGAAATAGCCGGTGTAGTTTCGGTCCTGACGAGCATCTATCTGGCCGTGAGCCTCCTCAGCTACACAAAATGGGACCCTTCCTTCTTTACGTTCACGCAGTCACCTTCCGGAAATTACGGCGGCATTGTCGGCTCATATTTTTCTGATCTCAGCATAATGCTAATCGGCTTTTCTTCCTATTCCATCCCGGTATTTCTGGCGGTCTACGGCGTGCGAAGGCTGCTTTCCAAAGATAAGCACAGGGTGTATCTGGCCGGTTCTTTCCTCTTCATCTTTTCTTCTTCCCTGATGTCTTCCCTCCTGCTGTCAACGTTCAGTGTAATGACGGAAAACAGCCCGGGCGGCGTTACAGGGCACTTTGTTTCGCAGTTTCTCAAAAATTACCTTTCCCCGCTGGGAGCATATATCTGCGCACTGTCACTATTCTTTTCATCACTGATCCTTCTCATCCCCGCGCCCCTCACCTCATTCAGCCTGAGAAGAG
>JAOUFP010000285.1 GCA_029858145.1 Nitrospirota bacterium
CCCGACGCGCTTCGCTTGCGGGAATGACAGCCTTGAACCGCGAACCGATTTTGAGACAGGTTCTAGTCATTTAATCCATATTATTCATAAAAATGTTGTATTCCAAGAGGTATGTCTCAATATAAGAATTGTATATTTCAGGCTGTTTTTGTATTATTTTCTTAAGAAGAAAAGCATATGGCAGCGATACAAACCGCCCGGAATTCCCGGCGCATCGATTGTGAACCATTAAGAATTCATGAGCACCTGGAAGCACCATTTCGGCATTATCTTTTCGAAACAGAGGCCAAACGATTCACTTTGACAAAAGAAGGGGAATAAAAGTGATAAAAGAAAAAAATGCTTCACTCGCAGAATGGAAGGCGCTTTATCAGGCGGCAAAAGAATTCGGGGAGATAAAACCCTGGAAATGGATGACGGAAACAGACATCTTTGGCGTCCAGAATCCCCTTACCGGTGAGGTCGGCTATTGCTGTGTCATGGGTGAACTGGGGGAAGTCCTGGCGATGTCGGTCTATCCGGGGACCGGGGGATTGCAGGGATACATGAATATTATGGAGGGACATGTGGAGGAGGATGATCCCGATATGATGTTTGCCCAGGATTGTCTTATGGTGTCTTTTGAAGACAGGGACGATCTTGAAAAGGAAGACATGGCTCTTATCAAGAAAACAGGGCTCAAGTTCAGCGGCAAAAAGGCATGGCCGCTTTTCAGGAGGTATGAGCCGGGCTTTTTCCCGTCGCCGGTTGCAGGTGAAGACGTGAAGTATCTGACGGCAGTTTTGCAGCAGGCGAAGGGCGTATGCCTTAGACTCAAAGAGGATAAAAACCTTCTGATTCATCCTGAAGAAAACGTTTATATGGTGAGGGTCCCCGACAGCGGCAGTAACAAATGGGTGGATGCCTGGATGCCTCCCGCCCCTCTTCAAAAAACAGATGCTCCCGCGCCCTTAGATGAGCTTCGCATACAAAAAATCAAGAAAATCGCGAAGCATTCACCGGTGACCTGGGAGGTTGACTTTTTCTTTGCTCCGACTCCGATAGCAGGGGAACGGCCGTATTTCCCGTATGCGATCATGATCGCCGGCAGCGGGACCGGTTTAATCCATGACGTGTATCTGTCTGATGCCTCGACTTACACTTCGGCTTTCCCTGACCGGTTTTTGTCATGCCTCGAAAAGACGGCAACAATCCCTTCCAGGATACTCGCGAGAAAAGACGGGACGGTTTCATTGCTTCGGCCGATAACGCAGAAGCTGGGCATTAAGCTGGAAAAGGCAAGCAAACTCCCGGCAATAGATGATGCCCGGATTGCAATGACAAAACATTTCGGGGCCGGCGATTCACTGCAGGACGAATATTGCGGAGATGAGGTCATGGAAGAATACCTCGAAATGGCCGGCTCGGAACTCTCAATTTATGGACTGTACGGATTGTTTTACGGCTGTAACGCTGCGCCGGAACCGGTCATGCCCTCTGAATTCATGCCTCTTGTTTTCGGCAAAAAAGGCCCACAATTCGGGACTGAGGAAGAAGCTCAGGAGATGAGCGGCAATATGATGGCACTCTGGAGCCTTATCGGACAATGGGATCCTGAGACCGAAGATTTGATGATGCCGGAATTTGATTACGATGCAGATATCGAGGGCGCAACATACCGTATTTATGATGCCCTTTCACTCGCGGCTTTATTCCTCCGGGGGCTCGAACTCGGCGGAGTCACGTTCGAATATCTTTTAAAGGAAATGAAAGAAGACGCAGAATCGCTCGCGCTGACTACTGAACGGTTATATGGGCTTGCGGAGCTGCTTATAAAAGAAAAGAAGCGTGATCCTGAGAAGTTGGAAGAGGGATTGAAGGCAATTGACAACGGAGAATTTATCATTGCCGAATGCATTGCGAATATCACCATTCAACTGAAGGAGAAACAGTCCGCTAAAGTAAGGAAAAGCAGCCAAACTACCCGGGGCAGGCAGAAGGGTGAAGGCGCAACGGCCGGAAGTAATGAACCCTGTCCCTGCGGGAGCGGCAAGAAATACAAAAAATGCTGTGGGATTGAACACTGAAAAACGTCTCTTCCCGGGCAACTGAAACGTATAAGCCGGCTATTTCTTCTCCAGGATTATCCTGTGCCGGAGCAAAGAGATTTCCCTAATCTCTCCTTCGAAGACCTTCTGCTCCCCGAAAAGGTTCTTCAGGAAGATCTTTCCCTCTTCCGGCTTCATTACATCTACGTTTTCGAGATACAGTTCTTCCTTGCCGTTTTCTAAGATATACGCATTCGCCTCACACATGTTCAATCTCCTTTATCTGCGATAGTACCCGTTCTATCAGATGGGGAAGGGGCTCCCTGGTTACCCCGGTTATGTCGATCCCTTCCTGGTTCAAAGGCAGCAGAAATTTTTTTGCCTGGGAAGAGACGATCTCAGCAGCCATTTTCGCGGTGACTTCCCCGAGCATCGCGTTCGGAAGTACGATGCTGAGGGGGCCTATAATCATATCGACCCTGCCGGAATTGAAGACGATCGCGTTTTCCCCTGTTGCGCCCTTGTTCGCCCTTGATTTCATCATTGCCGAGGTCGCGGCGGCATTCGTTCCCAGCGCGATGATTTCGAATTTGTCCTTGAATTCTTCCTTCAGTCTCTTTACAATCAGGCTGCCGATGCCTCCGCCCTGTCCGTCTATGACCGCGATCTTAAACATACTTGAAGTATAAAAAAACGGCATATAAGAGTCAAAGGAATTGTGGGAGGCACGGACTGAGGTGCCCCCCTTTTTAAGGGGAGGTCTGGAGGGGTAGTGGAAAAGTAACCCGCAAACAAACACCTCCCTGTGCCCCTCCTTCACAAGGAGGGGATGTTGAAATCCGACCATCCTTCACTGAAGGGTCACGCGGAAGCAGATATAGTGATATTTTCCGGTTTTGGGATATAATAGTCTCTCTGAAAACTGTTTTGTAAAAATAATAATAATCCATTATCCTACAGTATGGCAGGAAAGAGGGCGGACCATTAAAAGATTGCCTGACAGAAAAGGCTACTTCGGAAACTACGGGGGGCGTTTTGCGCCCGAGACGCTGATACCCGCGCTCGATGAACTCGAAAAGGCGTATGCTGCGTCGAGGAAGGACAGGGAGTTTCAGAAAGAACTCGTGCATTTCCAGAAGACCTACATCGGCAGGCCGACACCGCTCTATTTTGCGAAGCGGCTGACCGAGGCCCTCGGCGGCGCGAAGATTTATCTCAAACGCGAGGACCTTGCGCATACCGGCGCGCACAAGATCAACAACGCGGTCGGCCAGGCGCTCCTTGCAAAAAAAATGGGGAAGACACGGCTGATCGCCGAGACAGGCGCCGGCCAGCATGGGGTTGCTACGGCGACCGGGGCAGCCCTCATGGGGCTTGAATGTGAGATCTATATGGGCTCTGACGATATCGCGAGACAGTCCCTGAACGTCTTCAGGATGAAGCTGCTTGGCGCAAAGGTGAACGAGGTTTCCATCGGGTCGAAAACCCTGAAGGATGCCATCAACGAAGCCATGCGCGACTGGACGACGAATGTCAGGACGACCCACTATGTCCTCGGGACCGCCTTCGGTCCTCATCCCTTTCCGGCTATGGTGAGGGACTTCCAGTCTGTAATCGGAAGGGAGGCAAAAAAGCAGATAACGGATGCCGAGGGGAAACTGCCCGACTACCTTATCGCCTGTGTCGGAGGGGGGAGCAATTCGATCGGCCTGTTCCATGAGTTCCTTCCCTCGGAGGTAAAGATGATAGGGGTTGAAGCGGGAGGCAGGGGCGTTGACACCGGTGATCATGCCGCGCGGTTCGCGGGAGGTTCCGTCGGCGTACTGCAGGGGACGAAAAGCTATCTGCTGCAGGACGAGGAAGGAAATGTGCTCGGGACCCACTCGGTCTCCGCAGGGCTGGACTATGCCTCTGTGGGGCCGGAACACGCCTACCTGCGGGATACGGGGCGCGTGCAGTATACCTATGCGAATGACGACGAAGCGCTCAGCGCGTTTGAACTCCTTTCAAGGACTGAAGGCATCATCCCGGCGCTCGAGTCTGCGCACGCACTGGCAGAGGCGGTAAAATTCGCGCCGCGGCTTTCCAGGGACAAAATCATGATCGTGAACCTCTCCGGCAGGGGGGACAAGGATGTCCAGCATGTCGCGCGGATTAAGGGCATGCCGCTATGAGTTCGCGCATCGCCAAAAAATTCAGGGAGATCCTCAGGAAAAACGGCAAGGCCTTCATTCCGTACATCATGGCGGGAGACCCCGGGATACAAAGGACAAGAGAATTGATCAGGATCCTTGAAGACTGCGGGGCCGATATCATCGAGCTGGGGGTCCCTTTTTCAGATCCTCTCGCTGACGGCCCCACGATCCAGAGGGCTGCGCAGAAGGCGCTCGATGAAGGGGTCACGCTGAAAAAAGTGATAGAGCTTGTTGCCGGGGTGAGGGCCTCCTCTCAGATACCCATCATCCTTATGACCTATTACAATCCGGTATTCA
>JAOUFP010000286.1 GCA_029858145.1 Nitrospirota bacterium
CGTCTTCGCCAGGTACAATCCGCCCTTCACTCTCTGGTTCCTGCGCCGGAACGAGGTGCTGATTCCAGTCGGACAAATACAAAAGTGAGAATTAGGGGATGCGTGCCGGATACCCAGACTATTGAGACGGGGATGGGAAAAGGGTATCCCATATAATAATCTTCGGTGAGCATAACCCATCCTTTGGGACGGGGTGCCTGACTTCTGTTGTCCAGGGCTGCCGCGGCTCAAAAAACCGGTATTTCTCAGATTTTTACTGCAATTTTTTGTGTCCGCGTGCAAAAATAAATTTATGCTGTCAAGCAGGAAAAAAATCTGCAAGCTGATCTCCCTGGTCCTCGCTGCAATTATCTTTCTCTCCATTATTTTCGCGTATATCTTTTATCTGGATATCAAAAAAACATTCATCGCAAGGGTGTCAGGAAAGGCGACTTCACTTATCGGGCAGAGGGTCGTTATCGGTGATATCTCCTTCAGTCTTCCGTTGGGAATACATCTCAAAGATATACAAATACAAAACCCGGAAGGATTTGGAGCAGGACGGCTTCTGAGGCTGCAGGGACTCTCCGTCGAAATGAACTACCGGGAGCTCCTGGAGGGGAAACTCCATATCAGAAAAATTGGCCTGCATTCACCGGAGCTGACTTTGATGAAAGACAGAGAAGGCAGGCTGAACATTTCGGATGGCCTGAAGGAGTTTTTGTCAAAAAAAGGAACCCTCAATTATCAGGTGGATGAGGTGAGGGTAATCTCCGGCATGACTGATTTCAACAATGATATCCGTTTAAGGAATGAGAAGATAAATCTGATCCTCAAAAATCTCTCATCGAGTCCCCGCACAAAAACCGTTATAGAGGGCGACACTCTGTGGTCGGGAGAAAACAGGGTGAGGTTCAACGGGTGGGCGAACCTCAAGGATGATCCGAAGAAATTCAGGATATCCGTCTCAGCAGATGATTTCAGGTTTTCCCCATTCAGGGTGATGGAAGAGAAATATCACATAGATGTGGAAAGGACGAGGGCGCGGCTGGCTCTGGATGCGGAGGGTGATACAGAAAAGGGTGTTCATCTCGTGACAGGCATCCGGATAAAAAGCCCGGGATACGGCATCTATAAAAAAGCACTGCTTGATATCAGCATGAATGCGGCAGCATTTTATAACATCGCAGAAGGTTCGGCGACCATAAACACGTTTTCGTTGAAGGCCGGCGAGTCAACCGCGCTGAAGGCAGAGGGGCTGATGAGGGATCTGCAGGGGACCCTTTCCTATGATTTTAAGGTGAATATCGATGCTATCGATCTTTCGGCCTTCAACATTCTCAAGGGAGTCAGGACGAGCGGTATGCTGACCTCTGACACGATAAATATAAAAGGCAGGCTTGATGATTCCTTGCCCGAGGTATCAGGCGCTGTCCAACTGAGGGACGCTTCAGTGAAAGCAGATGCCGCTGAGGTCAGGAGCATGAATGCACGGATACGATTCTCATCAGGAAAAGAGAGCACTGTCAAAGCAGAGGGCGCGGCAGTTATTGTGAATGCCGGGGGGTATGCACTGGCTAAACCGTCTGAGATCAGCCTTTCCCTGAACGCGAAAATGAAGGGCAGGGAGGTGACGTTTTCATCTTCCCTGACCACGCTGCCCATCGATATGCAGATCGGAGAGGAGAAAGTCTCTCTGAAGGATGCCCGCGTCCTGACGGACGGGATACTCAGGGGAAAGAAGTTCTCAGGGAAGAGTTCTTTCAGTACGAACGGGATGCAGTACGCCGGTTATTATTTTAAAAACATGCGGGGCGCTTTTGAACTGGAGTATGAGAAAAATATCCTGAAGATACGGGAGGCAAAGGTTGAAACTGAGGATTTCTCCTCATCGGCAGAAATGATAACAATTGATGCTGCCGGAAGAAAAGACACTTTTTCGATAGAAGCAAACAACCTGAGCGCTGTCTATCCAGCGAAAAAATCCGGCATCAACGGGCTTGATTTTTCCGCATTTCTGCGCGGCAGCGGCAAAGATTTTTCAGGTGATTTTCAGTTTTCAACTGCCGGAGCAAAATATCAGGAGATCAAATCAGGAAAGATTGCCGGCAGGGGGGCTTTCAATAAAAAAGAGTTTTCCCTCGAAATACCTCAGGCGGATATCGCCGGGGGCAGGATCAGGCTGACCGCACAGGGGAAAACATCACAAGGGCTGTTTCCGGTCCAGGCAGAGGCAGCTGCAGAGCATATCGATCTTGAAAAGATATCCCCGGCCATTGAGAAATATACGAAAACTGCTTACCGGCTGTCGGGAAATCTCGAAAACGCACATCTGAAGGGGACGATTGCTTCAAAGGAATCGCTACATGGAGATATGACGCTCGACCTGCAGAAGTTTTCCGTACTCAAAAGCACTACAGAGCGGTATCTGCTGAGAGATGCCTCCGTGCAGTCAGAGGTTAAGTTTAAAGGCCCGGATTGTGAAATCAAGGCTGCCGCTTCAGCCGGCAATGTTGCCGCATCGATCTCAGGGACTGCACGGAAATTTATGGGAGAAGAGCGTGAGGTATTTCTGCAGGGACAGCTGCCGGAAATCCACGCAGCTGAGATAAGAAACTCCTTCTGGGATAGTTTCCCTGACGCGCTCCTCTATGCCGGCATGGAAGGTGCTGTCGCCGCGGACCTCAGGGTGGTTTACAAAAAAGAGGTCTTCACCCTTGGAGGAGAGCTGAGACTGAAGGATTTCAGCATCGAAGGCGAAAACGGTGAATATTCTGCGGGTCCGGTAAATGGAGTGATACCTTTTGCCTACGGAACGCTGGAGGATAAGGGAAGCCCGATTAAACTGCCTTCCTTTGAACGGTCTGAATTCGATACGGTGAGCGGGTACTATGCCGGTGAATTCCCGGCGGACGGCTACAACAAGATAACCATCGGCTCTGTGCACTACGGGTTCAGATTGCTCGATGACATTACTGTCTGGATCAAACAGGATAAAGGTGTTTTAAATGTCGGACGGTTTAGTGCTAACATATTCGGAGGAAGACTGAATGGTTCCGCTTCAGTGGACATAGCCGATGGACTTCGATACCGGGCAGGAATGATCCTGGAAGGGGTGAGTCTGACAAGTCTCTGCGATGATATCGAACCGATCAGGGGATACATCAGCGGCAAAGTTGACGGCATCGGGATGGTGAAAGGTTCGGGCGCAGGCCTTCCGCAGTTGATAGGGAGAGCCGATTTCTGGACATACAGAGGGCGGGACGAGAAGACCAGAATCAGCAGGGAGTTCCTCCGGAAGATAGGAGGACCTTCCATAAAGTCATATCTCGGGGACAGGGATTTCGACAAGGGCGAAATGAGCCTCTATATGCAAAAGGGGTATTTTATTTTCAGGGAACTCGAGATATCAAACAGGAATATATTTGGAATTCAGGACCTTTCGGTGAAGGTGGCGCCTTACAGCAACAGGATTTCGATAGATCACCTCCTGTGGACGATCGTGGAGGCGGCACAGAGGGCAAAGAAAAATTGATGCTTTCGTTATCCGCATGCCTGAATTACGGCATGCAATCTGAACATGTCTGATTATGTCAGAGAATGATTAAACAAAGGAGGATATCTGCATGAAAAAAAGAATCAGATTCGCAGCCTTTGCATGCCTGATGATTATCGCGGCATGCGCAGTCATTACGGTGAATATCTATTTCCCGGAGAAGGATGTAAAAGAAGCATACAAGACCCTCGAAAAAGAACTGATGACCACCGACGGAAAGAACGGTGAGGAGAAGCCGGAGGCAAAACCTGAGGAGAAGCCCAAGTCTGAAAGTTCGATCCGGTTCGAGTTTATTGCGACAGCGTACGCACAGGATGCAGGGCTTGCCGAGAAGATCGCGGAACTTGTGAAGAAGATGCCGGATGTCGTGAACGCGTACAGGGAGATGGGCGCCAGAATAGCCGATACCGACAGGCTGAGAGATTCGGGTTTGGTAGGCGAGGGGAACGACGGGATGCTGGTTCCGCGTGAGAAGGCTTTGTCTCCGGGCGATAAGAAGATAATGGATATGGAAAACGAAAACAGGAGAACAGTCATTAAGGGTATGGCAAAGGCGATCATACGGGTGAACAGGGTCCCGGAGACTCCGGAGAACCTCAAACAGGTAATGCCACAGGCTACAGAGCAGTTCGCAGGGATCAGAAGGGACGGGGCAAAAAAAGGATGGTGGATACAGGATCCGAGCGGAAACTGGGGCAGGAAATAAAGGACGGAATGGATACATTATGCTGAATAGAGAAACCGTCTTCGCTTTTTTCAGGGAAAAGACAAAGCCCCTGTCTTTCAAGGAGATAATCCAGCTCATGGGGCTGAGCAGGCCCGAGGCGAGGTCTCTCAAGAGGGTCCTGCGGGAACTGGTCAGGGAGGGTGAAATTGTGCTCACCCGGAAGGGCCTGTACGGCCCTGCTGAAGAGATGAACCTGACAACAGGGTATTTCGAAGCGCACAGG
>JAOUFP010000287.1 GCA_029858145.1 Nitrospirota bacterium
TACCTCTGTAACGACGCCGGCTCCAACCGTGCGGCCGCCTTCCCTGATCGCAAACCTCAGTTCCTTCTCCATCGCTATCGGCGATATCAGCTCCACTGAAAGGCTTACGTTATCTCCGGGCATTACCATCTCGATTCCTTCCGGCAACTGCGCCACCCCGGTCACGTCCGTCGTCCTGAAATAAAACTGCGGCCGGTACCCCTTGAAAAACGGCGTATGCCTCCCGCCTTCTTCCTTCGTCAATATATACGCCTCTGCCTTGAATTTCGTATGCGGCGTGATGCTCCCGGGCTTCGCCAGGACCTGTCCGCGCTCCACATCCTCCTTCGCGATGCCCCTCAGCAGCACTCCTACGTTGTCTCCTGCCCTGCCTTCGTCAAGCAGCTTCCGGAACATCTCTACTCCCGTCGCCACGGTCTTCCTTGTCTCGCCAAGGCCGACGATCTCTACTTCCTCGCCCACCTTCACGATCCCTCTCTCTACCCTGCCCGTCACCACGGTCCCGCGGCCGGATATCGAAAATACGTCCTCTATCGGCATCAAAAATGGCTTGTCTATCGGCCTCTCAGGCGTCGGTATGTAGCTGTCCACCGCTGCCATCAGCTCTGCGATGCATTTGTAGTCCTCCGAGTTGGGGTCTGTACTCGTGCTCTCTACTACCTTCAACGCACTGCCCTTTACGATCGGTATCGTGTCCCCGGGAAACTGATACTTACTCAGAAGCTCCCTCACTTCGAGCTCCACCAGCTCCAGAAGCTCAGGGTCATCCACCATGTCCGTCTTGTTCATGAACACTACGATGTAGGGCACTCCTACCTGCCTCGCAAGCAGTATATGCTCTCTTGTCTGCGGCATCGGCCCGTCCGCTGCGCTCACCACCAGGATCGCCCCGTCCATCTGCGCGGCTCCCGTGATCATGTTCTTCACGTAGTCGGCATGCCCCGGACAGTCTACGTGCGCGTAGTGTCTGTTTGCAGACTCGTACTCAACGTGCGCCGTCGCGATCGTTATCCCCCTGGCCTTCTCCTCAGGTGCGTTGTCTATGCTGTCATATGCACGGTACTGCGCCTGCCCCGTCATCGCCAGCACCTTCGTGATCGCCGCTGTCAATGTCGTCTTGCCGTGGTCTACGTGCCCGATCGTCCCTACGTTGCAATGTGGTTTCGTCCTCTCAAATTTTGCCTTTGCCATTTTTTCACCTTCCTTTATTGCTGTAAGGGCAGGATCACCCTGCCCCTACAATTTATTCGCCCTTAACCTTGGCTATAATTGTCTCGGAGATTCCCTTGGGAACCTCGTCATAATGCGCGAACTGCATGGTATATGTCGCCCTTCCCTGGGTCTTCGACCTCAGGTCAGTAGCATAGCCGAACATCTCCGAAAGAGGAACCTGCGCCTTTATTACCTGTGCCTTTCCTCTCTTGTCCATCGTCTGTATCTTGCCCCTGCGTGAATTAATATCACCGATGACATCTCCCATATACTCTTCCGGCGTTACGACCTCGACATTCATGATCGGCTCGAGGATTACCGGCTTGGCCTTCCTGGCAGCCTCTTTAAATCCCATGGAGCCCGCGATCTTGAACGCCATTTCAGAAGAGTCTACTTCATGATAAGACCCGTCATACAATATCGCCTTTATGTCAACAACCGGATATCCCGCAAGAATTCCGTTGTCCGTCGCCTCTTTAATGCCCTTCTCAACCGCATTCCAGTATTCCCTCGGAACCGTTCCGCCGACCACCTTGCTCTCGAACTGGAAGCCGGAGCCCGGCTCAAGCGGCAGGAGTTCCAGCAATACATGTCCGTACTGCCCGCGGCCTCCGCTCTGCCTGACAAATTTACCCTCCGCCTTTGAGGCAGTCTTTATTGTCTCTCTATAAGCAACCTGGGGCTTTCCGACATTCGCACCCACCTTGAATTCCCGCAAAAGCCTGTCCACGATAATTTCAAGGTGCAGTTCGCCCATACCTGAAATAATCGTCTGCCCGGTCTCTTCGTTGACAGCCACTCTGAAAGAAGGATCTTCCTGCGCAAGCTTTGCGAGCGACTGGGAAAGCCTCTCCTGGTCAGGCTTTGTCTTGGGCTCGATCGCGATAGAAATGACCGGGTCGGGGAATTCCATTGACTCCAGGATGATAGGATTCTTATCATCGCAGAGGGTGTCCCCGGTAAGCGTACTCTTCAGACCCACGGCAGCTGCGATATCTCCCGCCGTGACCTCTTTTATATCTTCCCTTTTGTTTGCATGCATTTTAAGCAGTCTGCCTACACGCTCTTTCGTGCCTTTTGTGGAATTATAGACATACGATCCGGCGCTCATGGTACCAGAGTATACCCTCAAAAAGGTAAGCTGACCGACAAAAGGATCTGTCATAACCTTAAAGGCCAACGCGGAAAAATGATCCTGCGCATCCGGCTTTCTCAGCATCTCTGAATTGTCATCAGGATTAATGCCGGTAATCGGCGGCACATCATAGGGAGAAGGAAGGTAATCAACAATCGCATCAAGGAGATGCTGGACCCCTTTGTTTTTGAAGGCGCTGCCACAGAGGACGGGCGTCAGCTTCATCTCAACTGTCCCCTTTCTGATAGCAGACTTGATTTCATCGGCACTTACCTCTTCGCCGCCCAAAAATTTCTCCATAATGGTTTCATCGACATCTGCCAGGGCCTCGATCATCTTCTCCCTGTATTCCTTTGCCTGATCAAGCAGCTCAGCAGGGATATCTCCCTCCACGTATTTCGCCCCGAGGGTCTCATCATCATAGAACATGGCCTTCATGGTCACCAGATCGACCGGCCCCCTGAAATGCTCTTCTGCGCCGATAGGGATCTGGACGGCGACCGGATTCGCACCCAGTCTGTCTATCATGCTATTGACGCCCATAAAGAAATCAGCACCCATCCTGTCCATTTTATTCATGAATGCGATTCTCGGCACCTTGTATTTGTCCGCCTGCCTCCAGACCGTCTCTGACTGGGGTTCGACCCCGGCCACTGAATCAAACGCGGCCACGGCGCCGTCCAAGACCCTCAACGATCTTTCGACCTCAACGGTAAAATCAACATGCCCCGGCGTATCTATGATATTTACTCTGTGGTTCTTCCAGTTACACGTCGTTGCAGCGGAAGTGATCGTAATGCCTCTTTCCTGCTCCTGGACCATCCAGTCCATAACAGCGGTTCCCTCATGGACCTCACCGATCTTATAGGTAACACCCGTGTAATAGAGGATTCTTTCCGTGGTCGTGGTTTTCCCGGCATCGATATGCGCCATGATTCCAATATTGCGTGTATTTTCTAACGGACCCCTTGACAAAATCTTTCTCCTCTATTCTCTTTACCATCTATAATGAGCAAAAGCCTTGTTGGCATCTGCCATTTTATGGGTATCTTCTTTCTTCTTAATGGAAGACCCTGCGTTATTGAACGCATCAAGCAACTCACCAGCGAGCCTTTCCCTCATGGTCTTCTCGCCTCTTCCGCGCGAATAGGTGATTATCCACCTGAACGCCAATGCCATCCGCCTCTGAGGCCTTATCTCAATAGGCACCTGATACGTCGCGCCTCCGACCCTTCTCGGTTTGACCTCGAGAACCGGCTTCACATTTTCCAGAGCCGCCTTGAAAACTTTCAGCGGATCATTGCCGGTCTTATCCTTAATAACATCGAAAGCCCCGTAGCAGATGCTCTCCGCAGTGGATTTCTTCCCGTGCTCCATGATTATACTGATGAATTTGCTTACCACCTTGCTGTTATATTTCGGATCAGGCAGTATTTCTCTTTTTTCTGCAACTCTTCTTCTCGGCATTATTTACTCCATTAACCTTAGATTACTTGGGTTTCTTCGTTCCGTACTTGGATCTTCCACGCCTTCTGTCATTCACTCCCGTGGAATCAAGGGTGCCTCTTATAATATGGTAGCGAACACCCGGCAAGTCCTTTACCCTTCCGCCTCGTATCATAACGATCGAGTGCTCCTGAAGGTTATGCCCCACGCCGGGGATATATGCGGTAACTTCCATTGCGTTGGTGAGTCTTACCCTTGCAACCTTCCTCAAAGCCGAGTTCGGCTTTTTCGGCGTAGTAGTGTAGACCCTTATGCAAACTCCCCTTTTCTGGGGACATGACTTCAACGCAGGACACTTCGTCTTCTTTACCAAACTTTTACGACCCTGCTTTACCAGCTGTGCTATTGTCGGCACTTTTCCTCCAAAAATTTAAAAAATCAAATAGTTTTCTATACTCTGGGAAAAAACCTTACAACTTTACCAGAGAAACATTTTCTTGTCAAGTTTTTTCTGGGCAGTTTTTACGAAATACAACCACCTAAAAACATTGAGCATTCAGGAAGTTTAAAGTATACCATTTATCAATATTTTATGTACAGGGCATTCTGCCTTTTCTCAAAATAAATTACCCCGGCGGCACCACTGAAAAATCCGTGGAAAAGGTCAGTGCCTGAAGGCCCTTTGACC
>JAOUFP010000288.1 GCA_029858145.1 Nitrospirota bacterium
ATCACCATAGGCCATTCTGTTGTCGCAGCCATAAGGAAGATAACCGGGCTTCCCCTTGATGTACATCTGATGATAGAAGATCCCGACAAGTTCGTGAAGGAGTTTGCGGATGCGGGAGCTGACTTCCTCACCGTTCATTGTGAAGCGTCGGTGCATCTCCACAGGACAGTTCAGTTCATAAAACAAAGCGGCGTCAAGGCGGGTGTCTCGATAAACCCGGCTACTCCGGTCTGGCAGCTCGAGAATATCCTGAAGGAAACGGATCTCGTGCTCCTGATGTCTGTTAACCCCGGATTCGGGGGACAGGAGTTTATCCCGTTTACGCTGGAAAAGATAAAGGCCGTAAAAAAAATGACACTCGATGCGGGGGTAGCACCTCTTATTGAAGTCGACGGAGGGGTGAAGATAGAAAATGCACGGGAAATAGCTGATGCCGGCGCTGACATCCTCGTTATGGGTTCCGCTTTTTTCACATCAGGCAATTATTCTAAAACAATGGAGACGCTGAATGAAATCCTCGGAAACAGATAAACTCTTTAAAAAAGCGGAAGCTCTGAGACAGAAAAGCCGCTATGCTGAAGCATTGGACCTTTACCAGCAGGCCCTGAAGGCCTATACCTCCTCCCGGGATTACAACGGTGTTTTGGAATGCCAGCTGTCCGCTGGAGACGTTTACCGGATGACAGGCGATTTCGACCGTGCGGAAAAGTCATATACTGCCGCGATCAAAACTGCAGGGAAGATTCATGATTTTCCGGCAATCGCGGACGCTGAAACCGGCATCGGCCTTTCCTTGCGTGCCAAGGGGGACTGGGAAAGAGCCCTGGAGAAGTTTTCATCTGCAATGGATTTCTATCAGTCGACCGATGACAGGCACGGCATAGCGTTTTCTCTGTGGGCAATTGCCGGGTCCCTGCGCATTAAGGGAGACATCCTGCCGGCAATCGATTCGTTCAGGCAGGCTCTCCGGGCCTTCAGGTCCCTGCGCCAGGAATCTTCTGCAGGATATTGCCTCTGCGGTCTCGGAGGAACTTCCCGCATCGCCGGCCTTTTCAGGGCTTCCCTGAACTACTACAACAAGGCAAACACGTTGTTCAGCGGAATAAAAGACACCTTTGGAACGGCATATTCATACTGCGGCATAGGCAATGCCTACCGGATGCTTGGTGATTACAGAAAGGCGCTGTCATATTTCAAAAAAGCTTCCGCCCTCTACAACAAAATAGGAGACAGGGTTAGTTATGCATATACTCTCTGGAGCATGGGAACAACCTGCAAGATGCTGGGAGATTACAAAGACGCTTCCCGTTACTTTAAAATGTCGCAGGACCTGTTTAGAAAGACAAAAGACCCGCGGGGGCTTATTTACTGCAGGCTCGGTTTCGGGGAGATAGCCCTTCTCGGGGGCAAACGCACGATAGCTGAAAAATATTTCGTGGAATCAGTGACAAACGCGAAAAAGTACGGCTTCAAGGTGGAACATTGCCACGCAGAATTGCTGCTTTCTGCTCTCTCCGGAAAAAGTGCATCAGGATGCTATAATGAACTGGGGCTAAAACTGAAATTCGACAAGCCGCCTTTTAATTTGCCGTAACCCTTCTGTCAGGCAGAAGGCTTTGCAAAAAGGAAAACGTTTGGAGGAGATTCTTAAGATTCTTTTTTGTTTTCAGATTCAAAAACATCCTGGAGATAAATGATTGAAAGTATTGAACATTCCTAATTCCCTGACGATTGCCCGGATAGTTATCATACCGGTTTTCGTAACCTCCATTATGTACAATCAATACCTCTATGCCCTCATCCTTTTTGTCATCGCTGCCTTGACGGATCTGCTGGACGGCCTCTTAGCAAGGCTCGCAAATCAGAAAACGCCGCTCGGGACCTTCCTTGATCCGCTGGCTGACAAATTTCTGCTTGTCTCTTCATTCATCATTTTTTCCGTGAATTCGTGGATACCGAAATGGTTTACCATAATCGTTATCAGCAGGGATTTAATAGTTGTCATCGGCTGTTTTCTTCTTTACATGCTCACCAGCACAATAAAAATTGAGCCGGTTTTTCTCGGGAAATTAGCCATAGCCTTGCAGCTCTTCATTCTTGCCTATGTTCTGCTCAATGTAAATATAACTACCCTGCCGCCCGTTCATGATTTATTTTTTATATTATCGGCGGCGCTTACAGCCCTGTCGGGGCTCCAGTATATTTATAAGGGATTTAAACTGACAAATGCACTCTAATAACAGGCTCGAGATTGAATCCGTAGACGCGGGCAGCCCTGCCGCAAAGGCAGGTCTTCGTAAAGGCGACAAGCTCATCTCCGTCAATTCATCTCCATTACGTGATGTCATAGATTTTATGTTCAATACCGGGCCGGAAGAGCTCGAAATAGAATTTATGCGAAATACCGATAAATTCAATACGCTCATCAACGTGGAATATGGTACAGAGCTCGGGATAACCGTAAAGCCCTTCAGGGTAAAGACCTGCCGGAACAACTGCATCTTCTGTTTTGTGAGGCAGCTTCCCAAAGGCCTCAGAAAATCGCTCTACATTAAAGACGAAGATTACAGGCTTTCCTTTTTGTACGGAAACTATATGACATTGTCCAACATCAGCTCCGAAGACCGGAAACGGATTGTGGAACAGCGCCTGAGCCCTCTCTACATATCCGTTCACTCGACCAACAGGTCTCTCCGCAACAAGATGCTGGGGAACCCAAAAGCACAGGATATCGTGAAGGAACTGAAATTCTTTTCCTCCCACAAAATCAGAATGCATATCCAGATCGTTCTCTGCCCGGGGTATAACGACGGAAAGGAATTACAGGATACGATCAAGGACATATACAAATTTTACCCCTATGTTTCTTCTGTCGCAGTGGTCCCCGTAGGACTGACCAGGCACAGGAAGTTGCAGCTTCAGCCGGTAACAAAGGGGGATGCGCTTGCGGCAATTAAAACAATCGAGTCGTTTCAGAAGAGATTTCAGAAGAAGCACGGTGAACCGATAGTGTATTGCTCTGATGAAATGTATATCAAGGCAGAGAAGACGTTCCCGCCTTTAAAGGAATACGGTGTTTTTTCCCAGATAGAAAACGGCGTGGGCATGGTGCCCCTTTTTATGAATCAGGCAAGAAAGGTCAGATTCCCCAAAGCCTTATCGAAGAAAAAGAATTTCCTCACCTTTACCGGTTTCTCTTTCTTCCCCTATCTTAAGAAATTTGTCGGCCATATACGTGAACAGCAAGACGTCAATATCACTGTTATTCCGGTAGAAAATGACTTTTTCGGCCATTCGGTCACAGTCGCCGGTCTTCTGACAGGACGGGATGTCATAAAATCACTCCATGACAACGCCGATTCCTACGACCTCCTTATCGTGCCTGATGTCGTCCTGAAGGAAGGAGACAATGTATTCCTCGATGACGTTTCCCTCGCGGACATCGAAGAGGCGACAGGATTAAAAACAGCGGTAACTGACGGAACACCTCAGGGTTTTATCGATACAATCAGTGAATTCTGAATATAATACTGAACAAAATGAATCATCCAGGGAGATTTCGATGAACGTTACAGGAAAGACAAAAATAACCGGCCTTTTTGGATATCCGGTCGAGCATACCCTATCGCCGTTAATGCATAATGCGGCTTTTGAACATCTGGGACTTGATTTCTGCTACCTCCCCTTTTCTGTGCATCCGGCCTCTCTCAAGACCGCCGTGGAAGCTGTCAGAGCGCTTAACCTGGCCGGGGTAAACGTCACCATACCGCATAAGGAATCTGTCATACCGTATCTGGACACCGTCAATGAAGAGGCTTTGTTTATCGGCGCGGTCAACACCATAGTAAACAGGGAAGGAACGCTCACCGGCTATAACACGGATGGCAGGGGATTTATGCGCGCGCTCTCGGAAAATGATATTTTTCCGGACAACAGGAAAGTGCTCGTTGCAGGAGCCGGAGGGGCTTCGAGAGCCATAAGCTATTATCTGAGCGAGAAAGCCGCCAGCCTTTGGCTTTATGATACCGACAAAACAAAACTGGAGAAACTCGCGTCAGACCTCTCTGAAATCCGTGATAACATCCGTATTCTCGATAGCGTGGACCCCGGAGACTTTGACGTGCTCATTAACGCGACTCCGCTCGGGCTGAAGGCAACGGATCCGCTTCCGCTGGATGTTTCCCGCCTTTCTCCCGGCCAGACGGTTTGTGATCTCATTTACAAGAAAACTCCTCTTCTTTCCGGGGCTGAAAAAAAAGGCTGCAGGACGAGCGATGGACTGGGGATGCTTCTGTGGCAGGGGGTGCTCGCCTTTGAACTCTGGACAGGGACTTTTCCCCCTGTTGATATCATGAGAAAGGCCCTTTTGAGCGGAATGGATAAACCAGCCTGACCGCATTACACAGCATTTCCTGTTACGGCGGCAGTCATCTCATGAAAAATGCTTTAAAATTGAATGTTTAATAATTTTTGGC
>JAOUFP010000289.1 GCA_029858145.1 Nitrospirota bacterium
TGAATTATCGTAGATCCTGTCAGGATGGATGGTGCCCATGACGGTGTAGCCAAACTTGGGTTCCTTGTCTTTGATGGTGTGGCCGCCGATGATCGAAACGCCTGCCTCGGTCATTTTGTCGATTCCTCCCTGCATGACCCGGTGCAGGGAAGGGAAAAACTCCGGCTGGCTCGGAAACATCGCGATATTCAGTGCGACCACGGCTTTTCCGCCCATTGCCCAGACGTCTGACAGTGAGTTTGCCGCAGCAATGGCGCCAAACCAATAGGGGTCATCCACAATCGGTGTAAAAAAATCAGTAGTCAGAACCACCGCGACATCAGCGTTAATCCGGTAAATTCCCGCGTCATCCGCATTGGCCGAACCGACCAGCACGTTCTTATCAGTAATAGCAGGCAGCTGCCCCAGCACCTGGGACAGGTCCGAAGGACTGAATTTTGCCGCTCAACCCGCGCAGCTTGAAAGTTCTGTAAGTTTGATAGACATCTTTTTTACCCCCTCTTTTTTTGAAGTTAGACCGTACTACCGCATCCTCGTTCCGGGATACGTTCCTTTCTTAGTCACCGGACAACATGCAGGCGCCGGCAGCTCCTCTTTATATTCCTTTGTGATTATCTCTATAAGATCAGGGATCATCGGATCTCTGAGAAAGTAACATCTGAGCCTTCCGTCAACATAGTAATCAATTATCCGGTATCTTCTTAGAAGGGATAGGTGCTGGGAGACATTCGGCTGGCTTATCTCAAGAAATTCCTCAAAGTCGCTGACACACTTGACACCCTTCATCAGTTCCTCGAGTATCTTTATCCTCACAGGGTGGGCGATGATCTTCACAATTTCTATTTTATTATCAACAGCCAGCATCCAGACCTCCCCTGTAAGCAAGTTATATGCAAATATAACAATGTTTGCATATATTGTCAAGGAGTATTCTGTGAGCGAAGGGAAAAGAGCCAACACAAAAAGATGTACGGCAATAAAAATGATCTTATCTTTCTCTTGCAAGAAACGGCGTAATGAGCATCCAGGGAAGGGTTAGGTATTTTGAGTCCCGGTAATTGGCGAGGCCCACTGTCATATCACTGTGACCTCTCTCAGGTTGACTCTTGTAAGTATTAAAAAGCCTGTCCCACCAGGAAAGGTTAAATCCGTAATTGCTGTTTGTCTCTTGCATTATGACTGAGTGGTGCACCCTGTGCATATCAGGGGTTACGACCAAAAGCCTGACAACGCGGTCAATGCCGTGACTGATAAAAATGTTGCTGTGGTTAAACATCGATGTAGCATTGAGCAGCACCTCGAAGGCGAGAACACTCCAGAAAGGGGCACCGATAAGCAGGACAGCGGCCATCTTTATGAGCATTGACAACAGTATCTCAATAGTGTGAAATCTCGCCCCGGTTGTGACGTCAATATCCATATCCGTGTGATGCATTCTGTGAAGCCGCCAGAAGAGCGGCACCTGATGAAATAATCTGTGCTGGAAATATATCGTAAGGTCCAACGCTATTATCGCAATGAATCCTCCCGGGAGCGAAGGTATATCCATGGTATTCAAGACCCCGTAGCCTTCCTTCCGGGCCATAAGGGCAGTGCCGAGGGCGGTAACCGGGAAAACAACTTTCACGGCAACACCGTTGAGGAAGGTTATTGAAAGGTTATTGACCCACCGTGCAATTTTTAAAACATGCAAAGCGCGCCGTGGTGAAACCTTCTCCCATAATGCCATTACAATAAAAACAAAAGTGAAACTCCCCAATCTTATTATTACCTCATTGTCAATAAGGAAAATATTCATAGAAGGTCCTGATATTTTTTATGAAATCGAAAAAGATGAACAATTCTGTTTTCAGTGCGACATTACAAACTTCTGGAAGACTTCAATCGGCAACGGTTTGCTATAGAGATAACCCTGCATCTGGTCACAGTGGCATGAATGCAGGAATGACATCTCTTCATCAGTTTCAACGCCTTCCGCAACCACCCTGAGTTTCAGGCTGTGTGCCATGGAAACAACCGCATTCACGATAGCCCGGTCATCAGAGTCTTCTCTGAGGCCTCTAATAAAAGACTGGTCAATCTTGAGTTTCTGGATGGGAAACTTCTTGAGATAGCTTAAGGATGAATAGCCTTTTCCAAAATCATCCAGAGAAAAAAGGATGCCCATGTCAGACAATTTCCCCATTTTGTCACCGGTGAGCGTCGCATCCCTCATGGCGGTGCTTTCCGTGATTTCAAGCTCAAGGAAATGCGGGTCAAGACCGGTCTCATGCAATATGCGCGAGATCCTGTCTATGATACCGGGATTCTGGAACTCATAGGCCGAAAGATTAACGGTAAAACAGACAGGAGGACAACCCGATTCCTGCAAGGCCTTGTTCTGTTTGCATACGGTCTGCAGAACATATTCTCCAATCGGGTCGACAAGGCCGGTATTTTCTGCCAGCGATATAAAGTCGGCGGCAGAAAGCAGGCCAAATTCCGGATGTTGCCATCGCACCAGCGCTTCTGCGCACACTATTTTACGGGTTGCTATGTCCACCTGAGGCTGGTAGAACACGACCAGCTCACCTCGATCAATCGCCTTGCGCAAATTGTTTTCGAACATCATCCGTTCAATGGTCCTGGCCTTCATAGTCGGGCTGTAGAACTGATAATTGCTCCTGCCCTGGCCCTTCGCATGGTACATCGCTATATCGGCATTCCTCAGCAGTATCTCCGGCCGGATGCTGTCATCCGGATAAATGCTGACGCCGATGCTTGTGGACATATGAAGTTCGTAATCGCCTATATGATACGGCTGCTGCACCGATTCAATGATTTTTCCGGCAATTCTGGAAGCGTCTTCCATATGCTTGACATCTCCCAGCAAAACACCGAATTCATCCCCCCCCATCCGGGCGACCGTGTCAGTTTCACGCAGACAACTTTTCAGCCGTAAAGAAACCTCTTTCAACAATTCATCACCGATGGCATGACCGAATGCGTCGTTGATATGCTTGAAACGGTCCAGATCCAAAAAAAGTATGGCCAGGATTTGTCTATTGCGATGAGCCCGGGTTATTGCAAGATTAAGGCGGTCCATAAACACAATCCTGTTTGGCAACCCGGTAAGGGTATCGTGATACGCCTGATGCTTGATCTCCTCTTCCATTCTCTTGCGTTCGGTGATGTCCTCATAAATCGCTCCGAAATAGGCATTCTCCGTGCAATAGGCTGAAACTGAATACCACCGCTCAAGATCCGCGGAATAATGTTCGAATACAATTTCCTTTCCGCTCAAAGCGACTTTTCCATAAACACCTACCCAGTCAAATCCCGCATCCCTGATGCCGGTGATGACCTCGGTTGCCCTTTTCCCAACAATATCCTTTCTCTTTAGCCCTGTAATCCTTTCGTACGCCTCATTCACTTCCAGAAAAATATAATCTACCGGCGAACCTTTTTCATCGACTACAATTTGGTGGTAGGCAAACCCATTAAGCATTTTGGTAAAAAGAGAGCGGCATTTTGCTTCACTTTCCCTGAGGGCTTCCTCCATCCTCCTGCGTTCTGAAATATCGACCATACTCACGACCGCTCCGATAATCTCGCCGCCCTTCTCGATAGGATAAGACCAGTATTCGGCGCAAAAACTGCTCCCGTCGGCGCGAAAGAATATTTCGTCATCAACGTGGACGCCTTTTCCCTTAATAAAGCCTTTTAATACCTTACATTCTTTCTTGGGGTATTCAGTGCCGTCAGCCCGGTTGTAGTGGATAAGATCATGCATGTCTTTGCCGAGCACGTCCTCTTCTTTTTCGAAGCCCATCTGGCGGAGAAACGAGGCGTTGCAGAAAATGCAATTGCCATTGGGGTCAAGTCCGTAGATTGCCTCGGCCGTGGAATTCAAAAGACCCCGGAATTTCTCTTCGCTGTCCCTGAGCGCTTCCTCGCCCATCTTGCGGTCGGTAATGTCCTGCACCATACCGAGAGAACGGATGATCCTTCCCGTTGCGTCCCTGACGTGCTCGCACTTCTCGTGCACATGCCGGATCTCTCCAGAGTCCCTTCGCACAATCCGGTGTTCGATCTCATAGGTGTCTCTCCCCTCCCTCAGCGAACCGTAATAAGCGGCATCAACAGCAGCACGGTCGTCAGGATGCACTACTTCAAGGAATGCCTCGTAAGTAGCGTCATATTCCCGGGGTTGCAACCCGAAGATACGGTAAACCTCATCAGACCACGTAAGGCTGTTGCTTGCAACATCCAGTTCCCAACTCCCGAGTTGGGCGATTTCCTGAGATCTCTGCAGCCGTTTCTCGCTCTCCCTGAGCGCTTCCTCGACCCGCTTCCGCTCGGTGATATCGCGATGGATCCCGAAAAAGCCGATAATCCGGCCTTTTGAATCTGTGACCGTGGTGCACATTGTTTCCGCGGGGAACACCGTTCCGTCTTTGCGCCGGTACGTGCACTCAAAT
>JAOUFP010000290.1 GCA_029858145.1 Nitrospirota bacterium
GCGCATACTCCTCCAGATTACACTCTGGTTTCGCCCGTTATGCTTTGCGTGGTAGAGGGCCTTATCGGTCCTTTCTATGAGTTCTTCTTTATTTTTGGCGTCAACCGGGGCTGTCGCGATGCCGATGCTTATCGTGACCTTCAGCGACTTCCCGTCTGCGGAAAAAGTTGTATCCATGACAGCAGTCCGCAAACGTTCCGCGATGTTTTTAGCACCCTCGGCTTCAGTTCCAGGCAATATGACCGCGAATTCTTCTCCGCCATACCGTGCGGGCACATCCATGTCCCTGATCTGTTCCCTGATAATTTTTGATACTCCCTTCAGTACAAGATCACCCGCCGGATGACCATAGGTATCATTCACTTTCTTGAAATAATCGATATCAGTCAGGATGAGGGAAACCGGCGAAGCATATCTGTTCAGCCGCTTGAATTCATCCGAGAGTTTTTCCTGGAAGCGCCTGTGATTGAACAGACCCGTAAGACCGTCCGTCGTTGCAAGTTTTTCTATCTCCGCATGCAATTTTGCGTTTGCAATCGATATCGACGCCTGGTTGCATAATACTTCAAGCAGCCCGATCTGAAACGTATCGAGGAAATCACGTTTTTCGGAGAGCATAACGAGGAGGCCGAGGAGTTCATTTTCATACTGCATAGGGATGGCTATGACCGATCGGACGTTTTTTGTCTCGAACGGCATGACGGGGACCCTGTAAGCAGTGGTATCGCTCACATAATGCCGCTGTTTGTTCACTATCGCGAAATTGGCAATCGTACCTCTGAAATGAAATTGTTTCTTCTCACCGTTGAAAACCCCGGTATGCTGCGTAAGTTCGAACCTCCCGGAATCCAGAAGAAAGAAAAACACCTGGGAACTGACGATTTTTTTTGCTATACCGCATAAACCCGTTGTAACAACATCGATATCGAGAGAGGTCACAAGATTTGAACTGCCCTCCCTCAGAATCTTCAGTCCCGAAATGTCGCGCTTTATCATCATATAAACCCGTTCTCTCTCGAGTATCCGTATGAGCTGTTTCGCGAACATCTGAACCGTATTCCTGTCGGTCTCGCTGAATGCCTGATATCTGGAACTGTCGACCGTCAGCAGGCCTATGGAGACGGAGCCTTCCACTATCGGGATAGCCAGCAGGGACGATATCTTCATGTTTTTGATATATCCCACCTGAGTCTCCTTTTCATTCAGATCCCCGGCAAAGAATGGTTTTTTGTCCCTCATGCCTTCATGCACTATACCCTTGCCGGTTATGAGAATATCGCCTTTATCGCCGGTCGTACACCTCAGCGAAAAACTGGAATCGTCAGGGATGAAGAGATTCGCGGAATCGGCCAGTACCGCCTGCCGTATTGTCAGGAGGAGTTCCTGTATCTCCTCGTCTGTTTTCAGCATGGCCGCAAAATAATGGGATAAGACCTCGTCGCTGTCGAGAGATCCCATCTCTGTTTCCTGGACAATTTCCCTTGCGCTGTTCCTTATCTTTTCGAGATCTGACACAGCTTCCCGCTTTTCATTCCGAAGTCTTCTGAAGATAAGAGATGACGTTACCGCTGTCAGGACAAGAAAAAAAGAGAAGGCCAGTTCTCCTGCAAGCGTCTCCTTCCGGAAAAAGCTTCTCAGCTGAATCAAAGGGACAAGGAACGAAAAGGGGATAACGATTTTGAGACTGTAGAGCGCAGACGCTATAATAATAAAAGGGAAATAGGCATGGCTCAGCCAGGGCAGATCCGCCACCATACAGAATCCCGCGTAAATCAGGGCGATGGAAAAGAGAAATTCAGTCGAAAATTCGCGTCTGTTCGAGAGAAAATGCAGCGAAGCGACTATGACGATGGATACTGCACTCAGCAAAAACCACAGGTCGGTTTTTGTTTCCGGAAAGTTTATCAGCAGGCCAAGCCAGGTGAAAACAAGGAAAAAAAGCGGGACAGCCCTTTTTACCCAGAAGCCCTTCCCTTTTTGATCTCCTCTTCCCGGTAATATTTGCTGTAGAGGACTTCCCACTCAGGACTTCCTTCTATTAATTTTTTCGAAAAAGATTGGAGTTTTCTCCTGACGGTCTGGTCTATCTCTTCACCAATTTTCAGCTCAGCGATTATGGTACGCTTAATTTCGCGCCTGATCGCTCCTTCATCCTCATCATCCATTTCTATCAGGTCCTGTTTCCAGAGCCCCTCAAAAAGCATATGGCTCAGATGCGAAATCTTGTCATCAGAAAGCATCATAGCACTAAATTTCTTTCCTTCACCAGTTTTTTCTTGGTCAATTCAAACAAGGACCTGTAGTCCATCCTGCCGCGTTCGATTTCAGATTCATGCTTCTTCAGAAGCATTCTGACCTCATCATTCAGCCTGTCCTCGACCGAAAGCTCCTCCATCATAAGACCTTCCGCTGTCTCCAACAGTTTATCCATGGGGATTTTCGGTCTCACGAGCTCTTTGGCGATGAGGTTGTCTATAATCTTTTTCGCGATTATAGGGACCCACGATCTTGGAATTCTCATCTTACCTTTCTACAAAAGAGAGCAGTGCAATATTTCTTGACCTCATGATCGCCTCGCACAGATCCCTCTGATGCTTGGCACAGGTGCCGGTCATTCTCCGTGAAAGGATCTTTCCTCTCTCTGTCAGATAATTTCTGAGAAGCCTGATATCTTTATAGTCGATAAATTCCGTCTTTTCAGAGCAGAATCTGCAGAATTTTCTTCTCTGGAATCTTTTCTGTTGATATGCCATTGTTTTTCCTTCCTTATGAATGATAATTTTCGTTATTGAAGACTCGCTGCGGTCTTGCCGCAGGAAGTCTTAATGCAAGGAATATTTCTCCATTGCACTCGCTATACATTAAAATGGTTCAAGATCTGTTGTTTCGTCAGGAGGAGGGAAGTCTCCCTCTCCGCTGCTGTTCTCCTGTCCGGCTCCTCTCTTGGAACCGTAGAGAAATTTGACCGACTGGGCTACTATCTCAAATTTACTTTTTTGCTGTCCTTCGGACTCCCAGCGACGTTCCTGAAGCCTGCCCTCTACCAGCACAGACCTCCCTTTTTCGAGATGCTGGGCAGCTGACTCGCCCTGTTTGCCCCATACTACCACGTCGATGAAGAGGGTCTCTTCCTTCATGGAGTCGCTGGCCTTGTATTTCGTTGTGCAGGCAATCCTCAAACTGCAGACCGGAGTGCCCTGCGGGGTATACCTCAGTTCAGGATCTTTCGTAAGATTGCCTATGAGTATTACCTTGTTGAACATTTAAGCCTCTTTGGGAGTCTGCTCAGCCCCGGCTGCCTCGGTTTTTTCCAGATGCTTCGCCTGTTTCGGGTCAAGCTTTATCACCATATATTTGATGACAGGATCAAACACCTTGTAAAACTCTTCGAGCTTTTTGACAGTCGAAGGCGGCGCCTTGAATATCAGAAGGGCGTAAAAACCCTTATTCTGCTTCTTGATCTCGTAGGCAAGTTTTCTTCTCCCCCACATGTCTGCCAGAAGGACTTCTCCGCCGGCATTGATGACAATATCCTTGATTTTCGAGATGGATCCGTTGATTTCCTCATCGGGGAGAGACGCATTAAGAATTACGACATTTTCGTAGATGTTCATTTCAAACACCTCCTCATGGATTCTTCACCCGCAGCCGCGGGGATTAAAGCCCTCTCCAAGGGAAAGAGCAAGGAGCCTTTTTTTATACCACAGACCGGAAGTGTTCGTCAATAAAACACAAGTCCAAAGGAACACAGGCTGAATCCCGCCGGTTTCGCTGTTTTTACCCGCATGCACCAGATTTACCCGCTTAATAATTACAATTTGAAGTTGACAGCGCAAAAACCAGTTCATTAAGATTTAACTACTATGAGAAAGATCACTTTATTGATCTTGTGCGCTCTTATCATATCGCTGGCAGCACCAATGCATGCAGTAACTGCCGCAACAGCGGGCGATTCAACGGTAATTCTTACGCTCGATGTCTGCGGTTCGTCAGGATCTTTCCTGTCTGCAGGCAATGATGACACGCCATCCATATACGAATGTCCCTGCAAAATGATCTCTTTGGCATTTGCGGGCTACCACAGGACATCACATCCTGCATATGCACCAATATTCTTGCCTTTTCAGGAAGAACGTCCTCCTAAGATCTGACAGCTGTTCCGAAGTCTCCGAGTCAATGTTTTTCAGCAATACAGGCTGACGGCCTGTATGGGAAAAGTCTTTTTCCAGGCTTTTCTCCCCGTAAAACTCGGCTCTGCTTCGGAAATTATTGAAAAATAAATCCTGAGCAGAGCCACCTTTTTTTTCTGAAAGAGGCTCATAAATCATAATTAATTATAAAAGGACGACCGCTTCATGAGAAGCGGATCTGGAAGCAATACTAAAACTTTCAAGGAGGTAGTGTAATGGAAGAAGGAAAGTTGCTGGATGAAAAACTTTCAAGAAGAGGACTTCTCAA
>JAOUFP010000006.1 GCA_029858145.1 Nitrospirota bacterium
GAGGGCATTCTCAACGGCAAATTTCATGATCTGCATTTCTCTGGAGTCCTTCGGTTCGAAGCTGTTCATCTCATTGACAAGCTCCATCAATGCCGCGATCGCGGTATTGAAGTGATATTCCCTCTCGATATCTGATGTCACCTTTTTGATCGTCTGGTGCGTCTTCCTCAGGAGATTCCGGCCGGCCGCAGAAACTTTTTCCGCCGCCGCTCTGTTATGCCCCAGTGGGGAAACCGTTTTCAGCAGCTTCTGCATGCGGAAGACAAGGCCCCATATCCTGTTTAAAAAGCGGTAGGCGCCTTCAACACCCTTGTCCGACCAGTCAAGGTCTCTTTCCGGGGGCGCGGCAAAGAGCGAGAAAAGCCGTGAGGTATCGGAGCCGTAACGGTCGATGAGATAATCAGGATCCACCACATTGCCCTTTGACTTGGACATCTTCGCACCGTCTTTGATGACCATGCCCTGGGTGAGCAGATTTTTGAACGGCTCGCTGTAGCCGATGATGCCAAGGTCGCGGATGACCCTCGTGAAAAACCGCGAATAGAGCAGGTGCAGCACCGCGTGCTCAACGCCTCCCACATACTGGTCAACAGGCATCCAGTAGGCGAGGTCCTCTTTATTGCTTTCTCTGGAATTGATGAAATCGATATTGCCCTTTCCGAGGCAATAGGCGACAAAATACCATGAGGAATCCACGAAGGTATCCATGGTGTCGGTTTCCCTTCTTGCCGTTCCCCCGCACGCCGGACACGGGGTATTCAGAAATGATTCGGATTCGAGCAGCGGTGAGCCGCCGGTCCCGGTGAACTTCACGTCCTCGGGCAGTATCACGGGAAGGTCTTTCTCCGGCACAGGGACTATGCCGCAGGCGCCGCAATACACGACCGGTATCGGCGTCCCCCAGTAACGCTGGCGAGATATCCCCCAGTCGCGCAGCCGGTAATTGACCACTCTCCTGCCCAGGCCCTTCTCTTCTATATACGCGGAGATCTGTTCTTTTCCTTCATCGCTCTTCAATCCGTTATAACTTCCGGAATTCACCATAACGCCCGCGTCTTCATATGCCCCTTCCAGTTTGCCGCCCTGCATTTTTTCCTTCGCGCCTTCCTCTTCCGGTTCGATGACGACCCTCACCGGCAGGTTGTACGCGGCCGCGAAATCAAAGTCGCGCTGGTCATGCGCGGGCACGGACATGATCGCGCCGGTGCCGTATTCCATCAGGACAAAGTTCGCGACAAAGACGGGTATCTTCTCATCGTTCACCGGGTTGATGCAGAAATGGCCTGTGTTCAGGCCGATCTTCGCATCTTCCTTCCCGTACTGGGCGGTGATCTTTGCGAGTTCAGCCTTGTCGGAAACGAGCCTCTCTGTCAGCGGATGATTCGGAGACAGGCAGAGAAACGTGGCGCCGAAGAGCGTGTCCGGCCGGGTCGTGAATATCCTGATGCTCCCGTCCATCCCGTCCATCCCGTCCATCCCGTCTATCCTGAAATCGACCTCGAGCCCCTGGCTCTTGCCGATCCAGTTCTTCTGCATGACAACGACCTTCTCGGGCCAGCCGGTCAATTCGTCACTCGCGCTGAGCAGTTCTTCAGCGTAGTGGGTGATCTTCAGGAACCATTGCTCCAGTTCCTTCTGCACGACGGTGTTGTCGCACCTCCAGCATTTCTCGTCGATCACCTGTTCGTTCGCGAGGACAGTCGCGCAGGAGTGGCACCAGTTGACATACGATGTCTTTCTGTAGGCAAGCCCCTTTTCGAGCATCTTTATGAAGAACCACTGGTTCCAGCGGTAATATTCAGGGCTGCAGGTGGCCACCTCCCGGTCCCAGTCATAGCTGAGGCCGAGCTTGTTCAGCTGGCTCTTCATATAGCTGATATTTTCCTGAGTCCACTTCGACGGATGGACGCCGTGTTTTATCGCGGCGTTCTCGGCCGGCATCCCGAAGGCGTCCCAGCCCATCGGATGAAGGACGTTATACCCCTGCATCCTCTTGTATCTCGCTATGACATCGCCGATCGCGTAATTGCGGACATGGCCCATATGGATCTTTCCTGAGGGATAAGGGAACATCTCGAGGCAATAGAATTTTTTCGATGACACGCCGGCAGCGGTCTTGTAAAGCTGCTCCTGCTGCCAGTATTTCTGCCATTTCGGCTCAACTTTTCTGTGATCGAATCTTTCTTCCAACTCGCATTCCTCCAGCTTTCATTAAAGGGAAATTATACCCTAAAACACCCGTTTTATAAAAACAATACAGCGGGTTGCCTCTCCCCGGACCCTTCAAGGGTTTATTTTAAACAAAAAAAGTCCCGGCCGCTACGGGTAATCACGGTCCTGCCGGGACGGCGCAATGATGAGAAGGAGGCAGAAACCGAATGCCATTTGAAAATTGAATACCCATGTTCGGTGTCATTCCCGCACTCCCGAAAGCTTTCGGGAGTCGGAATCCTTCTGATACGCTCCCGGAATGATTCTCGCCCCGGCGAATCGCCCGATGAGACCTGACCCTCCAAAAAAACGGCGGACAAGCAAGCCGGAATGACAGAAGTATGAAGCTGCGGCAGAGACCGCAAGGTGTAACAATTATAAATACTTCTGGAAAGTATGCCTTCCGAATGTTAGAATTTATACCATATCCCGATGAAAACATGGTCTACATTCCTGCAGATAGGGTTCCTTCTTTTATCGCTCTGTTTGATCACTGCGAAAAAGGCGGAATGCGCGGATTGGGTATTGGTCCTGGAAGACGAAAAAGGGACCTTCTATATTGATCGTGTAACCTTCTCGAAGAACACGACAGAGGTAAAGGAAGTCCGGGAACTGAGTATTTTAAAAAACCATCCGGAAATCAGCCGCCATACCGAGCTTGCAGAGTATGACTGCATCGCGAAAAAAAGGCGTATTTTCACTCTCCTGACCCACTTCAGGAATGGAACGGTCAGCCTGAAAACAAACAACAGTCCGGAATGGGAAACAGACACTTCCCAACCAGGCGTTGAGGCTTTCTTCCGCTTCATCTGCGCGCGGCAGTAGCGTCCTTTCCGATGGTTTCCCCTTGAAAAGGCCTGCGGCATACGTTTATTCTATAAGGAAGTTATGGAAGAACTCGCGGTATGCCCCCAATGCGGAAAATATGTAAATCCTAAAAGCGCCCTCTGTCCTTTCTGCGGAGCGAGACTCGGTGATGAGAAAATTCTTCAAAACCCTGTCTGCCCAAAATGCGGGGTCCCTCTTGAACTGAAGCGGAAGGATGACATTGAGATAGACGTCTGCCCCAAATGCAGCGGCCTCTGGCTTGACCGGGGGGAGTTTGATATCCTTACCGCGGAGTCAACCGTTTACCGGGAGGAAAAGCTCACAAAGGAATACAGCCGCCCCCCTCTTCCCGATGAAAATCCATACGTTCCGTGCGTGAGATGCGGGAAGCTCATGGTGAAGAAAAATTTTGCCCGGATATCAGGAGTCATTACCGATGAATGCGGAAGGCACGGCATCTGGCTCGACAGCGGAGAGCTCGAAAAGATAAGACATTTTATTCTCGCCGGTGGCATTGAGAAGGCACAGTTCAGGGAGATAGAGAAAAACAGGCAGGAACTCAGAGAACTGGCAGAGACGGCACGGGACACGGCCTTCACCCACAAGCTCATCCACTTCTGGAACTGGAAGAGGTGGTTCTTCGGTTCGTAGCTTTTCACTGATCACGGGACGCGCCGCTAGGTTCGTGTCATTCCCGCAATTCTTAAAGCTTTCGGGAGCCGGGAATCCTTCTGAAAAGGCAGAAAGATTCCGGACAAGCCGGAATGACGGGCTATAGGTACCAGGTCGCTCAATTAATCAGCTTACTGATCACACACCACTTCTTTAAGAGACACTAGACCTCATCTGTTGTCAGCCCCCCGAGCCTCACCCCGACAAGCCTCACCTTTTTTTTGAGTTCGAACCTGTTCAGACATTGGAAGGCGACCTTCCGTATCGCCTCCAGATTATCAGTTGGCTCAGCGATCGTCTTTGCCCTTGTCTGCGTCTGAAAATCGCTAAACCGTATCTTTACCGTCACATTGTTGGTCTTGTAGCCGCGCCCCCGGAGGTCATCGACTGTATCCCTGGTCAGTTCCGCGAGATTCCTGGCGATAGTCTGCCAATCATCCGTATCCGTCTGGAAGGTAGTCTCCCTGCTTATCGATTTCGGTTCCCAGTAGGTGATAAGCGGACTGTGGTCAATGCCGTGAGACGCCTCATGAAGATAATGGCCGTACGATTCGCCAAACTGTCCGACAAGATCATCCTGTGATAGAGAGGCGAGATCTCCTATCGTATGGACCGCGATCTTCCTGAGAAAGGCCTCGGTCTTCGGCCCTACTCCCCAGAGCTTCCTGACCGGAAGCGGCCATATCCGGCTTTCGATATCGCCCATAGTAATCACGGTCAATCCGTCAGGCTTCTGCATATCCGAGGCTATCTTGGCAAGGAGCTTGTTCGGTGCAATGCCTATCGAACAGCTGAGGCCTGTCTGCCGCCGTATCCTCTCCTTGATTTCACGCGCGATCTGCTCGTTGGACATGCCGCTCCCTGATATATCAAGGAACGCCTCATCAATGCCGACATCCTCCATAACAGGGCTGAATTGCGCGAGGATATTCTTGATGATCCCGGATATCCTTGCGTATTCGTTGTAATCCACAGGAAGAAACACGGCCTGGGGGCAGAGCCTGTACGCGGTCTTCAGCGGCATGGCCGAATGCACCCCGTATTTCCTCGCCTCATAGGAAGCGGTGGAAACCACTCCCCTTTTGGAGGGGTCGCCGGACCCGCCGATGACGATGGGTTTGTCCTTCAGTTCGGGATGTCTTTTTTCCTCGACAGAAGCAAAGAAGGCGTCCATATCGATATGCAGAACACGTCTCATGAACAATTATGGTTTATCTCCGGAACAGTTGCAACTATGGATGTGGATTGGTCAGAAATGCGCGGCTCCGCGAAAGATGATTTATTATTGATGGTATGCCGCAAGGAATTCTAATATGAGCCCGGGACTATGCGTTGTGCGTTGCATCGGCCCGTCTCAGCAAGGTATTTCTCCCCGGTTCTGCTTTTCCCTGCGAATACAGGGGAAAGCAGAACCGGAAAAAGGCATAAGCAGTGATGCCTATCTCTTTGTTAAAAAACAGCTCGAAAACTTCAGTTCTACTTCGCGGCCTTCTTCTTTGCCGAACTTGCTGCTGATGCGGTTTTCTTCGCGACTTTCTTCTGTACAGGCTTCGTCACCTTCGCACCTTTCTTGACTGCCTTTTTCTGGGTGGACTCTGTCTTCTTTTTGACGGTTTTTGCTGCTGAAGCAGTTTTTTTCACTACCTTTTTCTTAACAGCCTCTGCCTTCGTCGCAACCTTCTTGACCACCTTTTTCTTGACCGCCTTCGCCGCCTTTACCGCCTTCTTCACCGGCTCGGCCTTTGTGGCCTTCTTAACGACTTTTTTTACCGCCTTCTTCGCTGTCTTTGTTACAGCTTTTTTCCTGATCATCTTTCCTCCTTGTCTCTTTTGCTGCTTTAAAGATAACAGTGAAGCTAACCACACCCTAAAAAAATGCTATCAGGAATTGCCGGTGCTGTCAAACTTTGTCCACACGCTGACATTCTGTTGATTTCCCTTCGGCGCAAGGCGATTTTAAGCGGAAAGACGCAAGGCCGGTGGCACATTTGCAGGAAAAAGGTTAAGCTGGACGTAGAGAAGACAGTAGAGAAGACAGTAGAGAAGACAGTAGAGAAGACAGCCTTATTAAACATTGAACAAGGGTCTGCTCAATGAAAACAGCCTTTCTCTTCAGTGATGAGTTTGCGTTATTCGACTACGGAGCATCACATCCGCTCAAGCCTTATCGTCTGAAGCTTGTCTCTGACCTCATTCAGGCTTTTGGCCTCCTCGACGCAGTGGGCGCGCGCCTCGTAAAGGCCGTACCCGCAAAAGAAAAAGACCTCCTGCTCTTTCATGACAGAGAGTATCTCGATATCCTGAGCGCGCTCAACAAGGGCTCGTATGTCTCCGGGGCCGGACACTATGGAATAGGGTTCGGCGACAATCCCGTCTTCAAAGGGATGTATGACTGGTCGCGGATCGTGACCGGCGCCTCTCTCCAGGCCGCGGAACTCGTGGACTGCGGGGAAGCGGACATCGCCTTCAACATTTCCGGCGGGCTTCACCATGCCCTTGCCTGCCGTGCCTCGGGGTTCTGTTATATCAATGACCCGGTCATCGCGATCATGTCTCTTCTGAAAAAAGGAAGACGCGTCATGTATGTGGATATCGACGCACACCATGGCGACGGCGTGCAGGCCGCGTTTTATGAGACCGACAAAGTCCTCACCGTATCGATCCACGAATCAGGATATTATCTGTTCCCCGGATCGGGTTTCGAACATGAGACAGGAAAGGGCCGTGGGGAAGGATATTCCGTGAATGTCCCTTTGCCCCCCTATGCCGACGATGAACTCTTTCTCTATGCCTTCAATGAAATCGTCCCTCCGCTCTTCGATTCCTTCAAACCCGACATCCTCGTGAGCCAGCTCGGGGTGGACACCTTCCGTACTGATCCCCTCACCCATCTGCGATACACCTCAAACGGCTTTTGCGATGCGGTGAGGACAATGAAAGCGCTCGCCCCCGGATGGGTCGCCCTCGGCGGAGGCGGCTACCACATGGCAAATGTCGCCCGGGCCTGGACCCTTGCCTGGGCTATCATGTGCGGCCGGGAAGTGCCGGACAGTATACCCGAAGAATTTCTGGAGGCGCACAGGCACGAGGGATTCGGAAACGGCAGGCTCAGGGATAAGGCGTTTATTGAGAAAGGAGAGCAAAAAGAGCTGATGAGAAGGGAAGTGGAGCGGGTAGTCGTTTTTTTGAAAGCGATGGTGTTTCCGAAGATACGCTGAGCTTTCCGCGATGACCCTCCCTTACATCTGACATCCTTACAGTCCGAAATAATTTCGAATGAAGGGAATGAAGAAGAAACCTTCATGATATTTTTATTCCGGCCAGATATGAGCTGACTTGCCGGAATTTTCGTCTTCTTTTTATGAGCAGATTCATCTGCTATACTTTTAACAGGCGCATATCATGAAGAAGCTTATCTTCACATCCGTAATTTTTTCTCTCGTTGCAGGCGTCACAGGCGCAGGTTCAGCCGGAACATGCATTCCGACGGAACCCGACGCGCTGGGCCCTTTCTACAAGCCGGATGCCCCTGTGAGGCATCGCGTCGGCAGCGGCTATCTGCTGAGCGGCACGGTAAAATCCTCTGCGGACTGCAAAGCAGTCCCGAACGCCCGGGTCGAGTTTTGGCTGGTGAGCCCTTCCGGTGAGTATGACGACAACCACCGTGCCACGGTCTATTCCGGCGAAAAGGGGACATACCGTTTTGAAAGCAATTTCCCGCCGCCGTATTACGGCAGGCCGGCGCACATTCACATCCGCGTCACGGCAGAAGGCTTCAGCAAGCTTGTTACCCAGCACTATCCCCGGGCCGGCAGCAAAAAAGGCAGGCTCAATCTCGTCCTGGTCCCTGAAGCCGGCAGATAAGGGAAGATCCCGTTTTGCATTTTCTCTGCCCCTCACCTGTTTTTCTCTCCCGTGAGCCTGTTTGCCGTGAACATCAGTCATTTTTCCCTTTTCAAAACAAACCGTTTATTGCAGGTTTAGTATTGAGCTTTGACATCTTTTTTTGTATGATAACTTTCGTCTCATGTTCCGTAAAGAGGTCTTACAAATAAAAAAAAACAGGGAGGTATCATGGAGGGACAGCAGAAAAAAAGTATTGATTTTGCAGCAATGCCGCAGACTGCTATCAAGGTGGTAACATCACCGGCAGCGTTTTTCAGAGACATGCAGAAGACCGGCGGGTTCGTCGAACCGCTGGTGTTCATGGTGATCATGGGGGTTATCAGCGGTATTATCCAGGCGGTCCTGAGCATCCTGCATCTGAATGTCATTGGAGGAATCGGCGCGGGGATATCCACCCTTATCTTTATGCCCATCGCATTAGCTGTCTTCGGTTTTATCGGAGCCGGGATAGCGTTTGTTATCTGGAAGGTCATGGGCTCACAGGAATCTTTTGAAACTGCTTACCGTTGCGTTGCCTATACCACGGCGCTTTCACCGATAACGACGGTTCTCGGTGTCATCCCCTATCTGGGTTCAGCTTTGGGAATCCTTCTCGGAACGTATTATATCGTCATAGCAAGCGTCGAGGTGCACAAAATCGCCTTGAAAAAAGCGTGGACGGTATTCGGCATCATCGCCGCCGTCTTTATCCTTATAAACATCAGCGGTCAGTTCGCGGCCAGAAAACTCAGCAGAGAGGCCGAACAGCTTCAGAAACAGATGGAAGAAACGGCAACGCAGATGCAGGAGAACATAGAAGCGTCACAAAAAGCCGCAGAGGAAGCAGCCAAGGCCGCGGAAAGCATGAATGAGGAGATGCAAAAGAACCAGGAACTGCAGTCAGAAGAAATGAAGAAGGCTGCTGATGAGATGCAGAAACAGTTGGATGAAATGAAAAAGCGTAAAACAAGGTAAATTTATTTTTCAGACTTTAAAGGCCCCGGCAACCCGGGGCCTTTTTGTTTGCGCATTTGCCGTTCATCCCCTGAAAGAGCATTCCACCCAGTCCAAAAAAGGGTTCCTCTTTGCAAGCAAAGAAAAAACGACTGCCAGTTAAAAACCGAAAAGGCCCCTGACTTTCCTTACAGCGTTGTCCACATTATCCACTTTATTTTCAGACTGCTGAGCAGTCGAGTCACTGTCTGCGGGCTCCTGGGAGGTATAATCGCGGCCCGAATTTTGTTGCGTCTGTTTTGCCGAGGGCTTCTTTTTCGTTGCTCCGAGGCCGGCGGCACTCATCGGGTTGCCAAAAGACATCTTTGTATATCCCGCAGGGATCTCGAAAAGCGCCGGGTCCTGTCGGGCAATTTTAAGGTTCTTGAGTTCTGTCTTCATGCGCACTGTCTTTGACCCCTCGGCCTTGCCTGCGGCATCCATCTTGACCATGATGCCTTCTTTCGTCACCCACATATCCCCCGTGTACTGACCGTCGGGACAGGACATGGATACTTTGCTTCTTGTAGCCTTTACGCCGTTGACCGTTTCAGTGCCGGCATTCTTCTGGTCGACATCACAGTCATGGACGTCCCTGCTCTCTTTTTTCCCTTCATTAATGCTCATCTCCATATACGTCTTCGTATTCGGCATGAGCACCCAGATGAGCTTTTTGTCCATGCGCGTAATCGTAATCTGCCTGCTGCCTTCCATATTAATTTCCTGCCGCTGCTTTCCATTCAGCGCCTGGTAAGTGCGGCCGCTAAAAGACATCTCTTCGGTCTCAAAATATGTATCGGCGGAGTATTCCACTTTCGGCTGCGCCAGCTTTTCCGCGGCCTGGACAGCAGTTGCCAGGAGCATGGATACGATTACGACACAGAAAACCTTTTTGATTTTTTTCATTTTTTCCCCCTTTTTTAAAGAATTTATGCGCTCATTCGAACCTGGAAGCACAGAAAAATAACGGCATCCGAAATGTGCCGGTTAAGGCTATCATAACAACTGATTCGAGTCAACCCGCCTGCCCGGGCCGCAACCGTCCTTTTTGCTCATTGTTCGGCACACAGGACCCCGGCTGAGTCTGTTTTGAAATGTCCAATGACAAGCGCATGCGTATCTGTTGAGAAAGGAACAAAAAAGTAAGCCAAAAGACAGACATAACTTATTGATTAATGTATTTACCGGATCAATAGAGGAGGTAGTGCTCCCGCAATTGCCTGAACCGGGCGAGCGGTTCCTGCCAGAGGAGCGCAATTGCCCGCGGATCATCTCCGTCTTTAATCGCCTGAAGGACTCTGCGCGATCCGATGAGTTGCAGCGTTTTATCGATCTGGAAATCTGCCGGATACAGTGTATGAAGGGCGCTGATGATTTCAATCCCCAGGGCAGGGCCATCCAGTGCCCGGCGGTCGTCAAGGACAATCCTGACCCCACGGCACAGGCTGTTTTTATACCTGTCGCCCTTCGGGGTGAACTCTGCAGGCACAAACCTGACACCCTGGATTCTGCGGCCGTTCAGGTATGCGGCCAATTGCCCGGCATTCATCCAAGGGGCCCCGACAAGTTCGAAGGGCGTATCAGTGCCCCGTCCCACGCTCACGTTCGCGCCTTCGACCAGTGCTACGCCCGGATAAAGAATAGTCTGCGTGAGGCTCCGCAGATTCGGTGAAGGGTTCACCCACTGCAGGCAGGTATCGTCATACCAGGCAGTACGTCTGTAGTCGCGCATTTTGATGACCTGCAATTGAGCTCCGATATTATTTTCAGCATTGAACATCCCGGCGAGTTCCCCTACGGTCATGCCGTGTCTGACCGGCAGCGGGAAATATCCGGTAAAGGACCTCAGGTCAGCGTCCAGGAGAGGGCCCTGGACGATTGAAGCGGTAATGGGATTCGGACGATCCAGAACATAAAATGCAATTCCTCTCTCAGCAGCCGCTTCAAGTGCATACGCAAGCGTCGTTATGTAGGTGTAAAAGCGGACGCCCGCGTCCTGTATATCGAACACGAGCGCGTCCAGCCCCCTGAGCATATTCTCTGTGGGCCGCAGCGTGTCACTATAGAGGCTGTAGACCGGTAGTCCTGTAACGGGTTCTTTTATTGAGACGGTCTTTTTATCCTCTTGGCCGAAGAGTCCGTGCTCGGGGCTGAAGATGGCGGCCAGCCTGACGCCGGGGGCCTTATGGAGCAGATCGAGGGTGCGGCGGCCCTTGCTGTCGAGGCCTGTATGGTTCGTGATGAGCCCGACGCACAATCCGGAGAGGGAGGAAAAATTACCGGCGTGCAGGATATCGATCCCCGTTTTCAGGCCGCACACGCGCGCCTCTTTTTCAGCATATCTCTTCATCTGCTCGGCATGGCTTTTGAGAATGGGACGTCCGGCGATCACCTGATCGACTGAGAGCGGCCCGGCTGCTTCGGCCAAGATTTCTTTGACCTGCGCCCGTAATTCCTTCACATCACCCCTGCCGTTCGGATGGACCCTGTTGGTCAAAAGGATGACACAGGTCTGCGTTAAGGGATCTATCCAGAGCGCGGTCCCGGTATACCCCAGGTGCCCATAGGCGCCAGCCGGGAACAAAAATTCCCTGTTTGAGACAAGCGGGGCCTCGAGTTCCCATCCGAGCCCACGCATCTCGTCTTTGCCCGGCGGCGACTGCGGGACCGTCATCTCCTCAACCGTGTTAGGACTCAGAACCTTCACTCCATTGATGCTCCCCCCGTTGAGGAGCATCCGCGCAAAGAGAGAAAGGTCCTCAGCTGTGGAGAAGAGACCCGCGTGCCCGGCGATTCCCCCCATGTTATACGCCGTGGGGTCGTGGACCTCTCCGCGAAGCATCCTCCCTCCGCGATACCCGGTGGGGGCAATGCGCGCAGGGTGGGCCGGAGACCTGAACCCCGTGTCAGTCATCCCCAGAGGCCTGAATATGTTATCTGCGCAATAGACATCCAGCGGCTTGCCGGATACCCTGCGCACGAGTTCGCCAAGGACTTCGAAGTTGATATCGCTGTAAATATAGTTTCTGCCGGGAGGGGAAACAGGCTTCTCGGCAATGATCAGCTTCATCGCCTTTTTGTATCCCGACCACGCTTTCCTGCAATCCAGGTCAGGACGGAGCCCCGAATAATGAGTCAGAAGCTGCCTCACCGTGATGCCGCCCTTGCCGTGCGCTTTGAACGCCGGCCAATACCGGGAGACAGGAGCTTCAAGCTTCAGCTTCCCCTGCTCCACAAGCTGCATCACCGCGGTTGAAGTGGCTACCACCTTGGTGAGCGACGCGATGTCAAAGATCGTGTCCTCTGTCATGGGGAGCCTTTCGGGCTCCAGGGAGCGGTTTCCATAGGCCTTCCGGTATATGATCTTCTCAGGATTACCGATCAGTACGACCGCCCCGGGAATCTTGCCCCCGCCGATCGCCCTGTTTATGACTTCATCAATGCGAGCAAGCTGCTCCCCGTGGAACAGGTGGAGAGGATAGGGAGCAGGCAGGGCTTGTGACGGAAGCAGGAAAGTCAACCCGCTCAGAATAAAGAGCATGAACAGACATAATGTCCTGTCCTGAAGGTACCGCAACTATTCCCTCCCCCTTTGATACTCAAACCGGGATTTGATATATCAATCTCCTTTGGTTTTATGAAACAGACCTAACTCAATTATACAAAAATACCCTGTCGAGGTGGAGCGGTCTTTTTCAGGCTGTCAGCAGTGACTTTGACGCCCGGAAAAAGAGAAAAAGCCCGTGTAACGCTTTGATGCCGCCGCGGGCTTGATCGAAAATGCTCTGTATTTTTGCATTGCGCGAAGAACCCTGCGGCAGAGACCGCGGGGCGTCTTAAAATATAATACTCATTTCCAGTGTCATTCCCTCAATCCCGAAAGCTTTCGGGAGTCGGGAATCCTTCTGACACGCTCCCGGAATGATTCCGGACAAGCCGGAATGACAGAAGATGGAACTGCGGCAGATACAGCAGGTTGTAATAATTATCAATCCCGACCGGATCAGTTCCTCCTGTAATCTTCCTCACTGGAAGCGTATTCCTTTTTCAGGCCCTCTGCAGAATACACGTTTCTGGGGTTCCAGAGCATCCAGCCACCCGCGCCGAACTCCTCGGCAGAGGTTACCTGGTCATATATTTCCTTCCCGGTAAATTGTCTCCTGTCGAAGGCATAATCCCTGAACGCCTGCAGCCACGGCCTGAAGCGGACAGGTGAGATATTCGTGCGCTCCTGCGCCCTCTTCAGGGTCAGGAATATTATTTGATAAGAGTTTGCGACAGGGTTCCTGTAACCCGGTATGCCGAACTGAAACCCCGAGGGATAGAGCATGGGCGAAAGATAGTCCACGTAAAGCGCGATCTCATCGAGCTTCTGCCCTATCTGCGTATCATCGAGGTTCCAGCAGACATAACCGAATATATCCGCCGCGAGAAAAACATTATGCGGCGCAAGTCTTCTCTTCGCCTCTTTGAGAAATCCGGATATATTTTTTGTCCTGTTTTCTTCCGTGCTTTCCACAGAAAATTTCAGTCCCAATTTATCGGGAAACCGCACATAGTCGAACTGTATCTCGTCAAAGCCGTACTGCGCGGCCTCCACCGCTATATCGATATTGTAATCCCAGACCTCTTTTTTCGAGGGATCCACCCATGCAAGATTTTCCCTGTCGTGCCAGATGCTTCCCTCCCGGGTCCTCACCGCCAGTTCGGGCCGCGCCGTCGCAAGGGTGTCGTCTTTAAACACGACAATCCGTGCAATGGTATAAATGCCTTTCTCCCTCAACGACTGTATCAGACCCCTGATATCCTTAACGATAATCAGCTTCTGTGCCCCGATCTGGCCGGCGAGGGGAACCGCGGTCTTATACGTTATAACGCCCCGGTCGCCCTTCACATCGATGACGAGCGAATTGATGCTCGTCTGCTCCGCGAGTTTGAGCGCTGATTCACGCAGGGACCTGTCGCCGATGCCGTAAAAGGAGAGATAGACCCCCTTGGGTATGAAAGGCTTCAAGCCTGCTTCGACATAGTTCCTGCCGCGGAGCAGAGCCGCGGGCAGCTCGCCTCTGGCATAACCATACGCCCTGATCCCCAGTTTGTCCGTCTTGTTTTTTATCACAAACATGCCGTTAGCGTCGGTATGGACAATTTCACTGTTTCCGGTAATGATCGCCCCCGGTATTGGTTGCTTTGTGCTGAAATCAATTACCTTGCCTCTTATCTCTGATGACGCATATTCCGGCAGCAGCATACACAGTACAACTAAAATGAATAAAGCCCTGAAAACAATTCTTCTCATGTCTATCTCCCATCCTTTCATCATGAGGGGTTTCCTCCTGATACAATTCGTTCAAACACCTTCCCTTTGTCCGCATTACTCAACAGGTAGCGCGGAAGCCGCATGGCCTTGTCAGACCCGTCAGCGTGGCGCCGTTCTATGGTAAAGGCAGCTGTATACCCTGCCTCCGCGGCCTTCGCTGTGAGCCAGTCGTCATAGATGCCAAACGGCCATGCGAGCATATCCACGCTAATGCCCAGTTCCTTTGCCAGCCTGTCTTTTGATTTCCTGAGCTGCATGTCCACAAATTTCTGATAATCCGCGGGACCCAGCTTTTTCTGCTCTTTTTTGAAATTCGGGTGCCAGTAGGTATGCCCCTGCAGATCGAAAAGACCGGTTTTCTTCAGCTCCCTGATCTGCTCCCAGGTCATGGCATACGAAGCGTTTGATATGGCGGAAGGGTAGAGGAAGAGCGTAACCGGCACACGGTATTTTTTCACAAGGGGGAGCATATCCGAATAGACGGTTTTGTGGCCGTCGTCGACAACGATAACCACTGATTTTTGCGGCGGCACAGGGCCTTTACCGAGATAATAATTCACAAGCTGCCTGAGGGGGATGACCGTATACCCATTTTGCCTGAGGTAGATCAGGTGGGACTCGAAGGCCGGCGTGGTGACAGTCATGCTGTCGGCGGCCGATGCCCCGAACCGGTGATAGAGGAGGATCGGGACATGGATCGAAGGGGTGCTCTCCTGCTTATTTTTTGCCCCCGCATCCGCTGTTGCAAGCAATAGAAGCAGCAAAATAAAAGATATCAGTACACCCTTCTTCGTATATATGATAGCCCTGGAGGCTGAATACCGCATACAAACATACTTCTTTCCCGGCCCGCTGAGCCGAATACTTCAAGCGGCTCCGGTGCCGATATGCCCGGATTTACAGGATATTTGGGTCACGCTGCCGCCCTGAACTCCGCTTTACTTACTTTAGCTTTTTATCAGAGATTGCCCGGGTGATGCACGTCACAGCAAATAAAAATAAGGGCATTTTCCGCTGTTGAGGTGCTGTTTAATCAGCACCGAAGGCCTTCGGAACAGTCTTTTCAGCAGATTCCGCAGTGTCCCGTTTGAACGGACAATGACAACAGGCATGGCAATGGAGAGACTCTATTTACCCATAAATGCAATTGCCGCAATCAGGAGACAGGCACCGGCTTTTTTCGGGGTTATGATTTCTCTCCCCAAGGCCTCACTTCTTTCCACCGCCCGTTTCTGAACCGGACCGTCATAGCGATGCCCTGAAAGCACATCGAGATGACCATGGCCAGCCAGACGCCAAAGGCGCCGTACCCCGCGGCAACCGCCAGCAGATATGCAAGCGGCAGGCGGACGATCCATAAGGCGCTCACGATAACGAGCATCGCTCCCTTTGTATCGCCGGCGCCCTGCAGACATCCTCCCAGAATAAGGCTGAGCGCCATGAAGGGCTCGGACAGCATCGTGATTCTGAGATACCGGACCATTTCCTCAAGCACCCGCTGATCTCTTGCCACTGAAGAGGAAAGCTCACCGGCCCACAGAAAAATCGGGAGTGCCATCACGCTGACGAACGCGACCCCCGCAAGCGATATCTTCCAGCCTGTCCTTTCCGCCCTCCCTGACGCCTCCGCGCCGAGGTTCTGGCCGGTCAGCACCGACGCGGCCATATTGAGGGCGAATACAGGGAGATAGATGATCGCCTCGATCCTCAGGCCGTTGGTGAGCGCCGCCATCGCCGTGATCTTTCCTTCTTCAAGACGGCCGAGGATATTGTAAATGACGATGTAACTGGTGTTCCATGATATCTGCACAAGGGCCGCGGGCCAGCTCACACGCACCAGCTTCCTGACCAGTCCGGCAGACAGAAGCCATGAGCCCGAAAAGATATCCTTCCACATGCTCCTTCTGAAAAGCACAAGGCATATGATCGTACCGGCGGACATCGCTGTCGCTGTCGCGATGGCGATGCCCCTGTAGCCGATGCCGGGAAAAGAAAACACCCCGAAGACGAGAAGGAAATTCAGCGCGATATTGATCACGCTGACAACAGCCATCGCGACAAGCGACAGCCGCATCTCGCCGCCTGCGCGGAAAACTGCATTCGACAGTATGACCATATAATTCGGCGCGAGGGCCAAGACAAAGATCGTGAAAAAGTTTCCTGCAATCTCCCGGATGCCTTCTGGAAATCCGGCGAGTGCGATAATCTGTCTCTCAAAGAGCAGGCTGAATCCCGAGAGCGCAAGGGCGCACAAGACTCCAAAGAGCAGAGTCTGCCGTGCTGCGGTGAGTGCGTCTTCAACTCTGCCTGCTCCGACAGCCCTCGAAAGCATTGCCACGGCGCCAATGCTCACGGCGTTTGCCGCGATAATGATAAAGAAATAGAGCTGGCCGACAAAACCTACGACCGCCTGTATTTCAGGGCCGAGGAAACCGGCAACATAGATGTCGGCAAGGCCGACGAGAAAGTTAAAGAACATCACAAGCAGCATGGGCCACGACATATGCCAGATATTATCCCAGATGTTTCCGGCAGTAAGATCAATCGTCCGGGTTTGTTCTGTCACTGAGACCTCCGTATCCATTCTTTTTTTCATTATATATCCGGCAGCGAACATTTGTGGAAATTCCGGACGAGCGGAAGCATCCGCAGCTGAGAGCCAAGAGTTTTTTTGCCCATCTGTTGATCTGTGATACAATGCAATTGATGACAGTATACAGACATACTTTCCTCTCTCTTCTGCTCATCCTGACCGCGCTGGCATGTTCAGGAAAGTCTCCGATTGCTCACGTCAATGCGACTCCCGAGGGCGTTGCGATAAAAGGCTATGATCCCGTCGCATACTTTACAGAACAGAAACCCGTGATGGGAAGCGCGGAGTTTGAATACATATGGAATGGCGCAAAATGGCGGTTCGCGACCGGGGAACATCTCGCACTATTCAACGCAGACCCCGAAAAATACGCTCCACAGTACGGGGGCTACTGTGCCTACGCTGTCAGCCAGGGAAAGACAGCCGACATCGACCCTGAGGCATGGGCTGTCTATAACGGGAAACTGTATCTGAACCTTAATAAAGACGTCCGGCGGCTCTGGGATAAAAACAGGAAAAACTATGTAAGGAAGGCCGACGAGAACTGGCCCCGGATGCTCGGGAAAAAGCCTCGCGCTTAGCATGAGAGAAGAGGCGTAAAAAATAGTATCTTAAAGGTCACATGCAATATGTCACTCAGGCGAAGCTTCATCCGCTTCCTTTCTTCCGAAGGCTGTAACAAGTTCAGCGAGAATTCAATCCTCCCTGTTGAAGATCAGGTGAAGGCATGGAAGGTCGCCAACAGGAAGATGCATTGGAATATCGGGGAGAACGAATTCAGCAGGACCGGCAATGTTCCCGTACTGACAGAGGAAGACTCCACAGAAGGGTTTACCGCGGTTGCCCTTTTCTACGGCTTCGGAGACGACGGCAGAGGCAATTCCGACCCGGTACTTTCGGGAAAGACAGCATGGGAGTACGCTCGCAAACAAAGGAAAAGACGCATCTGGCAAAGCCCGTATGTCAGTTTTGACAGACATGATGCTTTTCGCCTTCGTCCCGGAGCACCGCCCAGACCAAAGGGCTTTTATTTCGCAAAGCTCAGAACAGCGGAATATTCTCGTGCATTTACCGTCCGTCAGGCCCGCGAGTCCTTCAACGGAACTACGGGGTTAGGACCCGAAGGTTTTCAGTTTCTCTGTATAAACCATTCCCATTTCCCTGATTTGATGAGCAAAAGGAAGACCCCTTTCATGGCGCTTGCGGATTATGATATCGCCCCTTACGGCTTCAATGATTTTTTCGACGTGCCCCAATTGTTCTCGAGCAACGGAGTCCTTGGACTTGGAATAGGGAATGTAGACCAGCATTATCCTGGATTCAGCATCCCTTCCCTTCGCCTCTGATCTTTTCTTCTATCTTGCGATACCGCGCCGGCATCCCGTGAACGCGGCCTCGTACCGAAAGGAAGGGAAAAGCTCTGTTCCTGACATCTCGTGCCTGAGTGACAAGAAGGGGAAGGAACCAAGAGGATTCCTGTCGAGGCCCGCAAGCTGTCCGAAGAGAACCGCCAAAATAAAACAGGAAGTCTGCATGCAGCCCGGCGGATGTATGACCCGAAAGACACCCAGATACACATGGTTACTCAGATTCCCCGCTCAGCTTACAGAGTCTCAATACACGGTCCGCCACGGGTTTATACTTTTTCAAAAGCCGAACGCTGCAAACCACGCTTTTTTCTAACCATCTTTTTTTCTGCGCGATCATATCTGTCCAAAATAGAAATGTGATAAGGGAGAATGCCTCATAAACGCAATAAATCGGCATGATTAACCATCAGTCATACCTCGATACTGACAGAGGCCGGTTTCCGGGACAATTCTGTTTTGATGATCTCAAGTATTGGAAAAGCTTTTTTTTAAAGGAACCGCCATTGTGTTTATTCGTCATTCCCCCCTTCGTTTGAAATTATTTTGGACAGTAGTGCTGCACAATATTAATTGACTTCAAAAATGACTATAATTTGAATATGGAGCGGACCAGCCGCGGAAAATACGCCAAAAAAGTCTAAAACCGCGGCGAGGCCGTCTCAATCTCAAAGGGAGGGGGAACGGGATGCCCGACCCCAGAGGGAAAGAGCTCAGTCACGACGCGGCAGCATTTACCTGGGAGGTGCTCGATTCTCTCGCTG
>JAOUFP010000291.1 GCA_029858145.1 Nitrospirota bacterium
GGTGCACGGAAGAGTGTCCCTTCGGAGCGCTCGATGACGATGAAAAGGGGACTCCAAAACCGAACCCGACTCGTTGCAGAAGATGCGGTACCTGTATGGGAGCATGTCCCGAGAGGATCATCTCCTTCAAAAACTACCATGTTGATATGATAGGCTCCATGGTCAAGGCGATCAATGTGCCGGAAGAAGACGAGGAAAAATACAGGATTGTAGCGTTTGTATGTGAAAATGACGCATTGCCGGCACTGGACATGGCGGGGCTTCAAAAGCTGAAATATTCTGCTGATGTCAGGTTCATCCCGGTGCGCTGCCTCGGATCGGTGAACACCATCTGGATTGCCGATGCGATGTCAAAGGGCAATGACGGTGTATTGCTTATCGGCTGCAAATACGGCGACGATTATCAGTGCCACTTTGTCAAGGGCAGCGAACTGTGCAACAGAAGGATGGACAACGTGGCAGAAACACTTGGCAAGCTCAGACTCGAACCAGTCAGGGTTCAGCAGATCCAGTTCTCGATAGACGAATACAATAAGATCCCTGAAGTGATTGATAAGTTTGTGAAAGTCATAGAAGGCGTAGGCTTTAACCCAATGAAGGGATTTTAGGAGGTAATAAATGGCAGAGGCTCAAATAATCAAACCAGATTTGGAATTCGTCAAAAGGGTAATGGACTCCGGCGGGGAGTCATTAAAAAAGTGCTACCAATGTGCAACCTGTTCCGTTGTTTGCAATGTAACACCGGATGATAAGCCGTTCCCGAGAAAAGAGATGCTGCAGGCACAGTGGGGACTGAAAGACAAGCTATTCAGCAACCCGGACATATGGCTCTGCCATCAGTGCAGCGACTGTACCGCCTATTGCCCGAGAGGGGCAAAGCCGGGAGAAGTCCTCGGTGCGGTCAGAAAACTCAGCATTGAGCACTACGCATTCCCGGGTTTCCTCGGAAAGGCAGTCGGTGATTCCAAATACCTGTTGGGACTGCTTGCCGTTCCGGTGGTGATTTTCCTTACCGTTATCGGCTATCTCGGGCATCTGAAGATTCCGGAAGGCGAAATCATCTACGCGGAGAAATTCATTCCGGTGCCTGCGATCGACACCATCTTTATTGCGGCGGCCCTTTTTGCGGTCATGGGATTTTTTGCGGGCGTGACGAGATACTGGAAGGATCTCAAATCCGGGGTCGAGATCAGCACGAACAAATGGCAGAGGATGGTCAAGGGGCCGATTCCCATAATTGTTCTGAATACGATCGTAGAGTTTATTACACACAAGCGGTTCAAAAAATGCGAGGTGACCAAAGACAGGTCAGTTTCCCATATGTTTGTCTTCTTCGGGTTTGTTGGTCTGGCGATCACTACGACCTGGGCGATTGTGTATCTGTATGGCTATGAATTTTTCGGCATCAAGACGACCGGTCTGTTCAACTTCGGGTTATCGCCCTATCCATGGTACGATCCCATGAAGATCCTTGGCAGCGTGAGCGGGCTCGTGCTCTTTGCGGGGATACTCCAGGTGATCATGAACCGGAACAAGAACGCAGAGAAGGCCGGCAAGGGCAGCTACTATGATTGGCTGTTCATCAGTATTATCCTTATGATTGTGACCACGGGAATCCTTTCCTATGTGCTCAGGCTTGCAGACGTCGCGGTTCTTGCGTATCCTGTATATTTTATTCATCTCGTGGTGGTGTTCTTCCTCTTTGCCTATGCGCCTTTCTCGAAGATGGCACATATGGTATACAGGACCACGGCCCTTGTATTTGCGAAATATTCGGGCAGAGAGGACAAGAAATACTAATGATGATCGTGATTCCCGATCATCCAAAAAAGAAACGGAGTAATGCAGTATGGCAACAGTGAAAGAAATTTTAGAGCCGTCAAATAAGACGATAATTACGATATCCGGGGACCGGTCCGTGGCTGACGCGATCAGCCAGATGGTCGAGCATGAGGTCGGCGCGCTCATCGTTGTTGAGGATGAAAAGCCGGTCGGAATGTTTACTGAAAGAGATGTATTGAAGTGCTGGACAAGAAAAGGAGAGAAGCATTTCAGGGATATAAAGGTCGCGGAGGTGATGACCGTCAACATGATTATCGCCGAGCAGGATGACGATCTCTGTTATGTGACGACGATAATGATCAAGAACAGGATACGGCATCTTCCGGTGCTGGAAAAAGGCAAGATCTTCGCCATGCTGTCGATCCGGGATGTGGTCAAGGCACAGGTAACTGATCTGAGGGCAGAGAACCATTATCTGAAGGACTACATTTCCGATAAATATCCAGGATGAGGAACAGCAAGGAATTATTGAATCGAGAGGCACAGAATGCAACAAAGGAGGTGAAGGTACCGACGTTTTTTCGAGCGGCAGTGACGCATTTTGGCAGCAGGATTTAACAAGGTCTTAATTAATAATAAGGAGGAATTTAATGAGTCAAACAATACTTTTTGCCTTAGCTTGCGGATTGTTAGGCGTTGTTTACGCTGTGATAACTGCAATGTGGGTATCGAAGCAGGACGCAGGAAGTGCGAAGATGCAGGAGATTTCGAACGCTGTTAAAGAGGGAGCCTATGCGTTCCTTGCACGTGAATATAAAACCGTTGCAGTCGTTGCCGTGATTCTCGTTGTCCTTATCGCGGCGATGGGACTTGGCATTTGGACCGCAATTGGCTTTATCATCGGCACTGTCGGTTCAGCGCTTGCCGGTTTTGTCGGCATGTGGGTTACTGTCCGCGCAAACGTCCGTACAACACAGGCCGCACACAAAGGGCTGCAGGCTGCACTCAGCCTTGCTTTCAAGGGCGGCTCAGTTACAGGCGTTATGGTGGTTGGTCTCGGAATTATCGGTCTTGCCGGATTTTATTTTATCGCGAAGCAGGCAGCCCCTGAGATGGCATTCCATGCGCTTGTCGGACTCGGCTTCGGCTGTTCACTCATGAGCGTGTTTGCCCGTATCGCAGGCGGTATCTACACAAAGGCAGCTGACGTAGGCGCTGACCTTGTGGGAAAAGTTGAAGCAGGCATTCCTGAAGATGATCCGAGAAACCCGGCTGTTATCGCTGATAACGTCGGCGACAACGTCGGCGACTGCGCAGGTATGGCAGCCGACCTTTATGAAACATACACCGTCACACTCGTTGCGGCAATGCTCCTTGCAAAGACCGTTTTCGGCGCGGAAAGCCCATGGGTGGAATTCCCGATGCTCCTCGGCGGAATATCGATCATCGCTTCCATTATCGGTACATTTGCCGTAAAACTCGGCAAAAATCAGTATATTATGGGCGCTCTTTACAAAGGACTTGCTGTTGCAGGCGTCCTTGCAGCAATAACATTTTATATTGTAACAGGCAAGTTTTTGGAAAGCCCAGAGGCACAGGCTTCAGTCGTTGCTCATCCGTCATTTACACAGATGAACGTTTTCCTCATGGCGCTTATCGGCCTGGCATTGACCGGCCTGATCGTTGCAATAACTGAGTACTTCACCGCCAAAGAGTATGGCCCTGTGAAGCACATTGCGCAAGCCAGCTTGACTGGTCACGGAACAAACGTCATTGCAGGCCTTGCAGTCAGCATGAAGGCCACGGGCGCGCCTGTTGTAGTGATCGTTGCATCAATCCTTGGTGCTTATTCATTAGGCGGCGGCTTTGCCGGCGACGCAGCTGGCGGTCTTTTTGCTATCGCCCTGTCAGCGGTTTCGATGCTTTCCATGACGGGTATTGTTGTTGCTATCGACTCATACGGCCCTATCACTGACAATGCAGGCGGTATCGCAGAAATGTCAGGACTTCCTGAAGAGATCCGCAACATCACAGACCCCCTCGATGCAGTCGGAAACACCACAAAGGCTGTTACAAAAGGTTATGCTATTGGCTCAGCCGGTCTTGCAGCTCTGGTCCTCTTTGCGGAGTATTCGAGATCTTTCGGTGAGACCCTCGCGTTCGATCTTTCGAACCCGATGGTTCTGGCAGGTCTTTTCATCGGCGGTCTGCTTCCCTACTATTTCGGCTCGCTCCTCATGGAGGCAGTTGGAAAGGCAGCAGGCAGTATTGTTGAGGAAGTCAGGAGGCAGTTCAGGGAGATTCCCGGCATTATGGAATACAAGGCAAAGCCTGAGTATGGCAAGTGCGTTGACATTGTCACAAAAGGCGCTATCAAGCAGATGATGGTCCCTGCGCTTATCCCTGTAGTTGTTCCTATAGCAGTTGGTCTTCTCCTTGGCAGGGAAGCCCTCGGAGGCGTTCTTATCGGCAGTATTCTCACCGGCCTCTTCCAGGCTATCGCCATGACAAGCGGCGGCGGCGCATGGGATAATGCCAAGAAAGCCTTTGAAGATGGTGTTACCGATTCCAAAGGCGTTGTTCATAAGAAAGGGAGCGATGGGCATAAAGCCTCTGTTACGGGCGACACTGTCGGCGATCCTTACA
>JAOUFP010000292.1 GCA_029858145.1 Nitrospirota bacterium
GCAAAAAAGCCGACACAGAAAAAAACAGCTGCCCCCGAGAAAAAAGCGGCTCAGAAAAAGACAACCGTTAAAGCCGTGAAAAAAAACGTTAAGAAGAAAGTAACAACAGAAAAAAAGCCGCAGGCCGCAAAGAAGCCTCTGGCAAAAGGGAAGGCGAAGGCAAGGAAATAAGAGGGGAATTGATCGCGCAAAACCGCTAAGTACGCTAAGAAAAACAAAGACTTGCAGCGAGAACGTGCTTCACCGCTTTGATGCCCTTTCCGGCAGTTCAGTAGATCTGCAGCAGGGAATGGAAAGAGGTGTAGACAAAATATGTTGCTATCAGCAAGAGAAAAACACCGAAGAAAAAATTTATCTTTTGTAACGCGCGCAATGAGATGAATTTCTTGGCCCAGAAGATAAAAAGGGAAAGCAGAACAAGATAGGATGCCAGCCCAAGGCTCCCTGCGGCAAGAAACGACATGGCTATGTCGGTATTGAATTCATCGATCAGGCCGATGTCCTGAAATAACCGTACTCCTGAAAGCCACCAGAGAATCATAATGGGATTTGTTGCAGAAAGAGACAAGCCGCCGAGAAAGGCCCATCTCTTCCTCTTCAGGTGAGCAGGGTTATAACTTATTTCCTGAGGCTTTAAACTGTGTTTTATGCTTAATGCGCCGAGAACTGTCAGGATGAGACCTCCTGCCAGCCAAAAGAAAGCCATTACCTTTTCTTTTTCCAAAAAAGGCGCGATGCCAAAAAATGCTATGGATCCATACGAGACATCAGCGAAAAAGGCGCCAAGGACCACCATGAGGGAAGGTTTCAGGTGTCCGTTAATCGACCTGCGCACAACCTCGATCTGGACGGGTCCAGCGGGAATAGCAGCAAGGCATCCCGTAAGATAAGCGGAAATGAGAAAAATAATAAAGTGCATGATAAACAGCTTTTGATATTATAAACTATCGGCACGTCATAAACCTATATTCTGCAATTCGCAAAGCTGTCTTTTGCTCTGAACGCCCCTTGTTCCCGGTTCTTCCGGGAATTGAGCGGACAGTTTTACCCTCTCCCATGACAGAAATCAAAGTTGCGCAAGGAGGGAAGCTAAATGCTTCCATACAATTCCCGGAAGAACCTTCTTATATAGGATAACAGGTGATTTGCAGGAGACAGGCGGGCTATGCGCTTCTATGCTTTTACGAAAAAAGACCTCAATTTCTCAGCCAATTCCTCGGGAAGGTTGATGATCAATTCCGACTGGAGCATTTTCTGCAGAAAATAGTCGTCATTCCGGTAGTTCTTATAAAGGTTTTGCCTGTTGATGAGCTTCAAAAGACAGCGAAAACCCTCTTTGGGGTGAGACTTTCTCAGGGAGAAGATGGAGTAGTTGAAGCTCAAATGACCAAGGACTTCATAAAAAGAAAGCACCTTTGAAATGCCGTAAGAAAGGCTCCTGAGGTCAGCATCGGAAAGAAGTGCAAAATCACCTTCTCCTTCATGCACTGCGATAACTTCATTGCTGCCCATTGGTGAGAACGCGGTCATCCAGTGCCATCCTCCCTGTTGAGCAATATACCTCAATCCCGTTTTCTTTTCTTCGGCGATCAGGTCAGAGTGATAACATGAGCCGAACTTCTGGTGGTATGTGTTACAAGCTTCGATAAGCCTTTCATGATAGGAATAGGCAACAGGCGTTATCAGCATCTGCAGATGCGGGTGGACCAGGGAGGCGCCTGCAGGGAACAAATAATTCGCGTTGATGACAGCGTATGATACAGACGTGTCTGCATGATAAACCGTTTTCAGGAATTTCGAGGCCGCGGCAAGACCATTCCCGATAAGTTGGGAGCTGAATTCAGATAATTTCAGGAAATGGGCTTTGCTCAGCGAGACAACAGGATGGTATTTGCCGATGGAAAAGAGGTTGGGGAATAAGAGGGCCTCTCCGAGCCGTATACGGCCTTCGGCAAGCAGGGTTGAGGGGTAACGTGGTGTATTCTTCCCGATTTTTTCACCGCAAAAGATGCATGTGCCCGAACTTTCCTCCACCAATTTCCTTATGAGCTCTGGGTCATTGTCACCAAAGAAGAATCTGGCCTTGTCTTTAAGGAAGGGATTATAAATGCTTGAATCTCCGAGAAGAGGGTCTCTGCGGATTTCGACGCGATGCAGCTCTTCGGAAAAATCTTTATAGGGATTACAAATCATGAAATCTGACGAAAGACGTTCGAATGATATTCCGGACATATTGCCTCCACTGATATCTTTTTCTTAAAAGCCTACCGTTCTTTCATGCAAGTTGCAACTGAGGGCGGGGAGTATCCGCTGTGCTGGACAATCAGAGCATTATGTTCTATATTTAAATATAGTTGCAGGTTTATAAAACCTTAGGCTGAGTGTCTGCAGCATAGATATTTATATGAACGCCGTCGATGCGGCATTGATTGCGTTCATGTACAACAGAGATGAAGGCCACTTATATGAAGACAGTTCGCTTCTCTACATACGTTCTTATTCTCTGCTTTTCGATTTTTGCCATGTCGCCGCTTTCCTATTCTCATGGAGAAACATTTGCCGAAAAAAATGCCCATGCACAAGAGCCAAAGACGTTTTCTAAAAAAATCAATATTTTTCTCATTGAGGTGCTTTTTTCACGGTTGCAGGAACTTCCCGGGTTTCCCTATAATGTTCCGGTCGATCGCGTAATAGTGAAAAAATCTTCTGCCCTGTTACGCCAGACAGTAAAGATCAGTCCGAAATCATTGAAGAGCCCTGTTATTGCAAAGGTTGTCAGTGTGCCTGAGTATCCGGCATATGCCTTACTGAATCAAGAAAATGAAGATAAGCAACATAGAGTATGTTTTGTCACAACGTATTCAGGACTCTCGCCTCCGCTTTTAATATGCTCCTGACTTTTCTTTTTGTATAACCATTCTAACCTGAGCATTGAAAGGAGAAACCAATGGGTATCTTGGATAAACTCTTTGGCGGAGGAAAGGAATATCCTGCATTGGAGAGCACAAACCCGGCAGCGAGCCGTTTAAATAAATTTCAACCGCAATTGGTGTCGCTGACGAAACAGGTTTCCGACTCCCTTGAAGTAGTACCTGGAGAGGATGCGGCCTATATCTTTGTCGGAAAGCCTCCCAAGGCTTTTGGTATTGCCTGGATTCAGGACGGCAAGCTCCATAATTTCAAATCGATAGCGCAGGAAAAAGGAATTCCTGCGACAGAATTCCAGCTGCTCTCTGATGAATTGCGCGAGGCATATCAGCGCAGCGAAGACGCAGGAAGGTATACGAGCACGATAGATGGCCGGAAGATTCTGGTGACGCCTTCGGACTCTCTGGCGCATGACGTAAAAGAGATTCTTGAGAAGGTTGTCCATTAGTATCAGTTTCTGGCCCCTCTGCCACTGGCGCAGTGCTCTGGGGGCAGAGGGGTCAGAATCAGGCTGTAACCTGAAGACGATCAGTTCTGAGTAGTCTGACCTCTTGTGAGAATATTGATATGTATTTTGTCCGGGTGAGCGCATGGATGGTGGAATGCCTGAAATCAGAATAGGGTGCAGCGGTTTTAATTATTCAGACTGGAAGGGAAGATTCTACCCTGAGGGTTTGCCGCAGAGGAGATGGCTTCAGCACTACTGCACGGCTTTTTCTACGGTGGAACTGAACGTGACATTTTACCGGCTTCCTCTTCCCGCAACCTTTGACAAGTGGCATCAGGAGACACCTGATGATTTTGTGTTTTCTTTGAAGGGCAGCAGGTTCATTACCCACGTCAAGAGGCTCATAGATCCGGAAGCACCCCTTGAACGTTTTTTCGAAGGGGCATTGCGCCTGAAGGGAAAATTGCGGGTCGTGCTCTGGCAGTTTCCTCCAAAGTTCAATCTCGACAGAGAAAGGTTGTCGAGGTTTCTGAGGCTTCTCAGAAAGTATCCTGTCAGGCATACACTTGAATTCAGGAATGAAAGCTGGATAGTTCAGGATGTTCTGGATATGTGCAGGGATAACGGCATCAGTCTCTGCATGGCTGATTGGCCTGAGTTTATCGATGACCTTCCTGTAACTGCTGATTTCGTCTATATCAGGAGACACGGCGAGGCCGGAAGGTATGACAGCTGCTACAACAAGGCGGCTCTTAAGAAGGACGCAAGACGCATAGAGAAATATCGCGAATTTGGCAATGATGTCTTCCTCTATTTTAATAACGACGCGTTCGGTTATGCGCCGAAAAATGCTTGTGAATTGATGGAGATGCTCTAATCCTTAACGGGAAGCTTTAATCTCTTTGCGAGGCTGTCGGCTGCCCTTATCGGCTCGGGAAGACGGAAACGGGGAGCAAGGTGCAGAACCACTTCAATTGCCTCCTGCAGGGTGATGAGATGTCCGGGAGAGATGAAGAGGGGTTTACAGCCGCTTCTCGTAACCAGTACCGCG
>JAOUFP010000293.1 GCA_029858145.1 Nitrospirota bacterium
TCGGCGTCTTCGGCGGGGTTGTCCTTTCTCTCGGAAGGGCGCTCGGGGAGACGATGGCGGTCGCCTTTGTGCTTGGGAACAATCACCGCATAACCACCTCACTGCTTGACGCCGCAGCAACCATCACTGTCACCCTTGCAAATGAATTCGCGGAGGCGGATAACGATGTCTATCTTTCATCGCTGTTCTATCTGGCGCTGGTGCTCTTTGTAATGAGTTTTATCACGCTGGCGGTTGCGAAGTTCTTTCTCCTGAAGGCGGAGAGGAAGTATTCACGATGACAATTGAGAAAGATAACACTACCCTTCCTCCCCTTAAGCTAAGGGGAGGTGAGGAGGGGTTAAAGAGTCCGGTCAATATTAAAAAATCGGGTGGAAGATTCCGATGACACAGCAACAAAAAAGAAAAATCGAGGGGTGCATCGCTCTGACCCTGAGCACCCTTGCTGCGTTCCTCGGACTTTTCTGGCTCGTCTTCATACTCGGCGATGTGCTTGTGCATGGCATGAAGGCGCTGAACCTTGATTTGTTCCTGAATGACCCAGCCCCGCCCGGGATTGAAGGAGGGGGCTTGAGAAATGCCTTTGTCGGACAGCTGCTGATCACCCTGTCTGCCACACTGATCGGCGTCCCTGTCGGAGTGCTCGGCGGCACGTTTCTCGCGGAATACGCACGCGGCACAAAACGCGCCAGGATAATCAGCATTCTTGCTGACATTATGGTGAGTGTTCCCTCCATTGTCATAGGAACGTTTATTTATGCAGTACTTGTCAGACCTGTGGGGCATTTTAACGGCTGGGCAGGAGCTGTTGCCCTGTCGATCATCATGATTCCAGTTGTCCTCAGGACAACCGAGGATATGCTCTCCCTCGTGCCGTGGACATTGCGGGAAGCTGCATTTGCGCTCGGTGCACCGTATTATAAGGTGATCATCCAGGTGGTCTACCGGGGGGCAGCTACCGGAATTCTGACCGGAATACTGCTTTCTATCGCAAGGGTGGCAGGAGAAACCGCGCCGCTTCTTTTTACCTCTTTCAACAACTCTTTCTTTTCCACAGATATGAAAGGACCTGTTTCATCTTTGACCGTTACCATATTCCAGTATGCCATGGGACCTTATGACAGCTGGCACGCGCAGGCCTGGGCAGCGGCTTTTGTGATCACAATATTCATACTGCTTCTCACCATTACAGGGAGGCTCATTATCAAATGGAGGTACAAGTAGTGGCGGATACAACAGAACTCGAGGTGAGGGGACTGGATTTCTACTATTCCGGAAATATCCATGCCCTCAAGAACATAAACCTTTCGGTAGCGAAAAACAGCGTAACCGCCCTGATCGGCCCCTCCGGCTGCGGCAAGACTACCCTCCTGAGATGTTTCAACAGGATGCATGATCTGTATCCAAAGAACAGGTACAAAGGAGAGATTTTGTTCAATGGGACAGACATTCTCTCTCCTGATACTGATCTCATAGATCTGAGGAGCTGCATCGGCATGGTGTTCCAGAAGCCAACCCCCTTCCCCATGTCGATATTCGACAATATTGCATATGGCTTAAAGCTGAGGGGCATAAGGAAGAGGGCTGAACTTTCCGAGAGAGTCGAAAAATCTCTTGTACATGCCGCTCTTTTTGATGAGGTGAAGGATAAACTGCTCGCGAGCGCATACGAATTATCCGGCGGCCAGCAGCAGAGACTTGTTATTGCCCGGGCGTTGGCGGTTGAACCCGAAGTGCTGCTTTTTGACGAGCCGACGTCTGCCCTTGACCCGATATCCACCGCAAAAATAGAGGAACTTGCCGGCATCCTGAAAAAAGAGATTACGATCATTATCGTGACGCACAATATGCAGCAGGCAGCGAGAATCTCTGACTGGACGGGTTTCATGATGCTCGGGGAGTTGATTGAGTTCGGTAAAACTGATAAGATTTTCACTGCACCGTCCGAAAAACTGACAGAGGATTATATAACAGGGAGGTTTGGATAATGGCCAAATTTGATGAAGAGTTGATGCAGCTGAAACAGATGATCCTCAGGATGGGGGCTATGGTCGAAAATTCCCTGAAGGATTCCGTCCGTTCTCTTGTAGAGAGAGACAACGATCTGGCAAAAAGCGTCATTGAAAAGGACCATCAGATCAACGCCCTGGATGTTGAAATCGATGAAGCGTCGATCCGCATGATCGCGCTGAGGCAGCCCTGCGCAGGTGACCTGAGATTCATAACTACTGCGATGAAGATTACCACGGACATTGAAAGGATGGGAGACCTTGCGGTAAATATCGCCGAACGGGCACTCGAACTCAACGAAGAACCGATTCTGAAACCGTACATCGATATCCCCCGGATGAGGGAAATCTCACAGGGGATGATCCGGGATGCCCTGGATGCCTTTGTAAGGAGAGACAGGAATCTCGCGATGGAGGTGATCATGAGGGATGACGAGGTGGACGACCTGAAACACGAGGTGTTGCGGGAACTGCTGTTTTATATGATACAGGACCCCTCTACCGCTTCACGGGCGATGAAGATCAGCTTTGTCGCCCAATATATTGAACGGTTTGCCGACCACGCGACCAATATCGCGGAAATGGTGATCTATCTTGTAGCAGGAAAGATCATCAGACATATGGAACATCCTTCGGAGAAAGGTTGAAAAGTGTGCCTTCTCTATGTCAACGGAGAGCGGGCGAAAAAAATGTCCTTTGCCTTAATATGACCTGCTGTTTTGCCGCAGGGAGCCTTCGGTTCCTCGTTTGACTCTTTTGATGAAATACTGAATAATATAAAAGGTTTAAGCAGTTTTTCAACCGGGGGATATAGACATTAAAAAAATAGCCGTGATCGCCAGGAAAAGGAATGTGGTTGATTTCCTCGAGTCTTTTTTTTCCTTTAAAAAGATATACAGGCCGGGCTATTTCAACACGCCCGAATCTTTTTTGAAATATATCGACAAGCAGAAACCTCAGGCGATTATCGCGGAGGATTCATTTCTTCCGTCCATTTCCGACAGAACGACCCGCTTCCCGGTTGTTACGATCATTACCGGAAAGATCGAAAGGGGACTGGAAACCGCGATTAAACATCATTCAGATCGTTACCTCTACGCACCGTATCATGTGAAGGACCTTGAATACAAACTCGAGAAAGTCATCCTTGCCCGGAACGAGCTTTCTTCCATGAAACGCGAGATAAGGGAACTCTCAATTGTTGCGGACCTCTCGCAGTTGATATCATCGACACTGGACCCGAAGGAGGTGCTGTACCGGATTGTAAAAAAGATCGCCGATGAGATACCGGTCAGCAGATGTTCAATTATAAGGGTTGACTGGCGGCACAAGTCTGCCTTTGTTGTGGCCAGTTATGAAGACCCCAATATGTGCAGTATCAGGCTGGATCTGAAGAAATATCCCGAGATATTGGCTGCGTTTAAGACAAAGAAACCGGTTGTGATCAGGGATATATCGTCTGATCCCCTGATGAAAAAAGTGCGGCAGCTTATTATGCCCCTGGGCATCAAGTCCATACTGGTGATTCCTATCAAGGTGCATGAGAAAGTAATCGGGACCCTGTTCCTGAGGACGGCGAGGGCAGAGCGCACCTTTAATGAAGCCGAGGTGCGGCTGCTGAATATCATAGCAAACACCTCGGCAAACGCTCTGTACAACGCGATCTTATTTGAACAGGTGGAGGACGAAAAGACGAGACTGGAAAAACTCGCCATTACAGATTATTTGACGGGTGTATACAACGTCAGATACTTTTATCATCACATAATAGAGGAGTTCAACCGCGCTGAAAGATATGTTTTCCCCGTCAGCTGCGTAATGCTCGATATCGATTTTTTCAAAAAGGTCAACGATGAATACGGCCACAGGACAGGAGACGAGGTGCTGAAAGAGTTTGCGAAGCTCCTGAAGAGAAATACCCGCAAGAGTGATGTGCTTGCGCGGTACGGAGGTGAAGAATTTATTATCCTGATGCCGCAGACCCCGGCTGATGGGGCCATGGCAGAGGCCGAGAGAATCAGACTGTCCATCAAGCGCCACAAGTTCAGAAGCATAAAAGACAAGCGGATCATTACTGTCAGCATAGGAATATCCTCTTTCCCACATCCTGAGGTGAAAACGCATGATGATCTCATTACTTTTGCCGACAATGCGCTTTTTGAAGCAAAAAACAGCGGGAGAGACAAGGTAATAATCTTTCAATAATACGTTGCGCTATGTTATCTTCACATCTGTTTACAGGAAATCGTGAAAATAATAACATCTCACATAAACGCTGATTTTGATTCGCTTGCCTCAATGATCGCGGCAAAAAAGATCTATCCGGATGCGCTGATTGTATTCCCGGGGTCACAGGAGAGAAAGGTGCGGGACTTCATA
>JAOUFP010000294.1 GCA_029858145.1 Nitrospirota bacterium
GACATGGTTATCCTTGACTGCGGTTTCAGTCCCGACGCCGGCCTGGATTTCCTGAAGAAGATAAAATCTCTCAGCCCCCAGGTCCCGGTGATTTTTCTGACCGATCTGAGTTCTGAAGATATAGCGATAAGCGCATTTCGCAGCGGCGCGGTGGAGTACTTTAAAAAGCCTGTGAACCTGCCCTGCCTGAGAGACACCGCCGTGAATCTGCTCACGGTAAAGCGGGCGGAGCGGGACAGAAGGAAAAGGGCGCACAGGCCTGCTGCCCGGGATGAAGATGTTTCCCTGCTGTCCACGGAACTGCCTTCGTGCCTGCTCCAGGCGGTCTGCTACATCGATAGCAATCTGGCCTCGGCAATCACTCTCGAACAGCTCGCCTGCGAGGCGCATCTCAGCAAGTATCATTTCTGCAGGCTGTTCAAGAAACATACCGGCATGAGTCCCAAGAAATTCCTCTCGGCGAGGCGGATAGAAAGGGCGAAGAAACTGCTCGGGAATAACGGCTACTCGAATGTTTCCCTTGCCGCCTCCGAGGTTGGATTCAACGACGTGAACAACTTTATCAAGTCCTTCAAAAAAATAACTGGCGTCACCCCGTCCGCATTCATGCGGTCCCCCTGCTCAAAGTCGCAGGCCCAGCGGAAAGGTGAAATCTGTCCGGATTAATCCGGACAGTACGTCCGGCGCTGACATGAACTGCGCAAAAATCTTTGTTTTCATAGTTATAACCCTGAAAGAGCAAAATTTACCTAAAAAAGAGCAATCCGGCTCGTTGTAATCCCCCTGTCCCCGTGTAAAAATATTTTAAAAGAAGAACGTGCTCTGATTATGCCGCGGCGTTTTTCATAGGGGGAAAACCCATTTCCTCATTGAAAGTAGAGGGGAGGCAGCGGCGGGGATGTCCGGCAGATAAGGAAATAAAAGAGATGTAGGTAATTCTCCTACAAAAAAAAACTGGTTTCTCCTATAGACCCAAATGCTGTTTTGCCGGAGAATTTACTTAAGCAAATTATTCCGCGAATCAAAAAAACCTGTAGACATGCCTGTCAGAGGGGAAGGAAGGTGCACTGGTGACAAGAACGATTACAGTGAGACGGTTCATATTTACATGCTTTATGCTTTTTGCGGCCTCGCCTGTTTTTGCGGAGGGGCCTGCGACGGCGATCGAGGACCAGAAGGACAGGGAGAGCTACAGCATCGGCTACCAGGTCGGCCTCAGCATGAAGAGCGACGGCGTGGAGGTCAATTTCGAAAAGCTCATCGAGGGTCTGCAACACGCCATCGACGGCAAGGAGCCCCTTCTGAGCACGGATGAGATGAAGAGGCTCATCGTGGACCTCAGGAAGAGGGCCCGTGAAGTCCAGATGAAAAAGATCCAGGAGCAGATAGTAAGCAACGCCCAGGAGTCGGAGAAGTTCCTCGATGAGAACGGGAAAAAAGAGGGCGTCAAGACCACCGAGAGCGGCCTTCAGTACAAGGTGCTCAAAGAAGGCGACGGACCTTCTCCCAAGCCGGAAGATTTCGTCAAAGTCAACTACCTGGGAACGTTTACAGACGGCACGGAGTTCGACAGTTCCTTTGCGAAGGGCGAACCGCAGACCTTCCAGACCGACGGTGTCATCAAGGGCTGGACAGAGGCGCTTCAGATGATGAAGGCGGGCTCGAAGTGGCAGATTTTCGTTCCGCCGCACCTTGCCTATGGAAGGGGCGGCCTCGGTCAGCGGATCCCGCCCAACAAAGTGCTCGTCTTTGAATTGGAACTGCTCTCGATCGAAAAAGGGGATAAAGCGGCCGGGCAGACAGGCGCGCAGACTGTCCAGACAGGCACCGACAGAAAGATGAACCTCATGGGGGAAATAGCAAAGGCAGAGCATGGATACATCATACGGAGCAAACAGGGCAACGTGCTGAGTGAGATATTCACCATTCTCAATCCCGACCCGGAGAAACTGGCCGAGTTCGTAAAGAGCGAAAAGACCGTCCCAATCGAGGTCAGGATTGTTTCAGGGGACAACGTAGAGATCGTGAAATTAGACGGAAAGGAATACCGTTAACAGTGCAGCAACACCTGACAAAATAAACTTCCTATCGATGAATAAATTCTGAAAAGGAGGTGAAATGAAAAGAGAATGGACGAGGAGAGTCTTGAGGTGAAAGAGACGGTCTATTAAAAAAAAATGAAAAGAAAAACGGAGGAGAAAATGAAAAAAAAGATTCCAATTATCATGAGCATGGTGTTTCTCCTGCTCTTTGCGGGCGTTGCAGGAGCTCAGGTGTTGCAGACGCTTTTGCCGGGCGCGCTCATTCCGCAGTTCCAAGACCCGCTGCCGGTGGGTTCTGCACCCGGCGGGACGGGGATAAGCGTTCTCGACGCCACAGGCGGCGGTGGTTACAACATCACATTAGCTGAGTTCCAGGCGCAGATTCTGCCCATCACAGGCGTTCCACTGGCGGTTCCGCCTATCCCGGCAAACACCCCTTCGTGGGTCTGGGGATATCTGCTCGCTGGTGACATTCCGACTGTTGGGCCAATACCAGTACGTGGGAGCTACCTCGGCCCTGTCGTGGTGGCAAAGAGGGGTTTTGGAACGTCTCCGACATACTTAAACGCGCTGCCCGACGGACTTAATTCCAACGTGCAGTATCTCCTGCCCATCGACCAGACCCTCGACTGGGCTGATCCGTTAGGCTGGGGATGCGTAGGCTCACCGCCGCCTGTCACCGGGAGATGCGCCACCTTTTATGCCGGCCCCCATCCTGCTGTCCCGCACATCCACGGAGGAGAGGTGGCCCCCGCCTATGACGGCGGCCCTGACGCGTGGTGGACACCTACTGGAATAACAGGTGCGGGGTTCGTAGGCACAACGTTCCAATACCCGAACAGGCAGCAGGCGGGCACGATCTGGTTCCATGACCATGCCCTCGGCATCACGAGGCTGAATGTCTATGCAGGCATGGCAGGCGTACACATCATCACCGACCCTGCAAACGAGCCCCCGCAGGCGGGTGCCAGTTGCGCTGCTACAGGATGCCTGCCGAAATTCCCTGAGTACGACATCCCGATCATCATCCAGGACAGGAGCTTCGACACGCAGGGCAATCTCTTCTACAACCTCGCCTCCAACCCTCAGCCGAACCCGACGGTGCATCCGTTCTGGATCCCGGAGTTCATCGGGGACACCATCGTGGTGAACGGCAAGACCTGGCCCTTCCTCAATGTAGAGCCGAGGAAGTACCGCTTGCGTCTGGTGAACGGCTCCAACGCCCGCTTCTACGACCTCACACTGAGTTACACCACGGGAGGAGGCAGGAGAGGTAGAACCGCGAGCCTGCCATTTACCGTCATCGCGACAGACGACGGCTATTTGAGTGCCCCTGTGGTCACCCCGAACGTGATCATCGCCCCGGGCGAGCGCTACGAGGTCATTGTCGACTTTACCGGCCTCACTGGAATTACCAACATCATAATGAAGAACTCGGCGCGGACCCCGTTCCCGGGCGGCGGGAGGCCCGTGACAGGGACAACCGACACGGTGATGCAGTTCCGGGTCAATCAGACATTCAACACGGCTATAGTGGACGCGACTCTGCCGACGAACCTCCGGCCGAATAACCCGATCGTGGACGTCCAGACGCCGGCCGTTGCCAATCGGCCAGCTCCCGTCGCGGGCGTCTGCCCTGCTGTTGCTTCTACCCAGACGATCGTCCGCCAGCTTACGCTGAACGAGGTCATCGGTCCGGGCGGCCCCCTCGAGCTGGTCCTGAACAACACAAAGTATAACGGGAGCACAAGCATATTTAGAGATTTCGGCCGGCGCGACAGCGAGCAGCCCGCGGTAGGCGACACAGAGATCTGGGAGATCATCAACATCACCGCCGACGCGCACCCGATCCACACCCACCTTGCGAGCTTTCAGCTCCTGAACCGTCAGGGCTTCCAGGCGACGACTTGGACAAACGTCTATGCCGCTGCACTGTTAAACACCTATGGCGGTCCGACGCTTGTTTGTCCCAACTGCCCAGACGGCGAGGGCCCTCCGAACCTGTATCTCACGCGTAACGCAGACTGCGCCATAGGCGGAAACCCCGCCATCGGACAGTACCTGCAGGCGAATAGGCTGACGCTCCCGTTGCCTTACGAAAACGGCTGGAAGGACACCGTCATCGCGTACCCCGGCGAGGTGACCCGGATGGTGGTGAGGTGGGCAGAGACGGATGCGCCTGCGACGGTGAATCTTACCGCAATCCCTCCCATCCCCAATTGCGTCACACCATGCGGGCAAGGCACAGGCATCAACTGCGTAGATACTGTTACATATCCAACTGCCACTTCGTGTGTTCCTGTTGCGGGATCTAACACCTATCCATTTCAACCGTAT
>JAOUFP010000295.1 GCA_029858145.1 Nitrospirota bacterium
CAAAGATCATCGCCTCGCACGACCTTGACCTGATTTTGGATGTCTGCAGGCGATGCGTTATCATAAAAGACGGAAGGGTTGCTGCTGACGGACCTGCAGTAGAGATACTGTCCGACAGGCAGCTGCTCGAAGCGAATAATCTGGAACTGCCGTTATCACTGCAGGAAAGAAAATTACCAACAGGAGGAGTCATGAACGATATCAGCAAACTCAAACATCTGCTCGGACACTGGGCAGAGCATAACACTGAACATGCCAGAACCTATCTGGACTGGGCAAAAAAGGCGGATGCCTTAGGCAAGGCAGATCTGGCAGGCATTTTAAGGGAAATCGCAAAAGAAACAGAAAAGCTGGACGGGATGTTCAAAAAGGCGGAAACATTATGTCAGTAAAATGAACTGTAACAAAGAGGCGATCAAAATTCAGAACTCATAGACCGGGACAACAACGGGGCAGATATGATACAAAATATAGTATTATTTTAGACGTCTGACGTTTAATGTTAAAAGCGTATCAATGAAAATAATAACCAAAAAGCCTCTCTGGACAGGAAAATTTCTCAGGACGGTACTTATCGAGTACTCTGCCCATTGCAATTCGAGCAATACCGTTGAAACAAGGGACTGGGAGGCAGTCGAGCGGGTGAACTGCAGCGGCATAGTGGGGATAGTGCCTGTCACTGACGGCGGAGAGATTATCCTGATACGGCAGTTCCGGCCGCCGGTAAACGGCTGCGTGGTTGAACTTCCGGCAGGGCTTTGTGATACAGGAGAGTCGCTCGAAGAGGCGGCGAAAAGGGAACTGATAGAAGAAACGGGCTATTCGGCAGGCAGCATGCGCTTTCTTGTCAAGGGGCCCATGTCATCGGGTTCTTCCGCGGAGATGCTGAACGTGTTTGTCGCTACTGACCTCACCTACGTCGGCATCGGCAAAAGAGATGAAACCGAAAATATCGAGGTCCTTAAAATCCCTTCTGAAAATTGTGCTTCCGCCCTGTTGAAGATGCAGGCAGACGGGAGCATCATAGACCTCAAGATAAACGGGCTCATTGAGATGGCACAGCTTCTTATCAGCCAGGGGAAAGAGGGAAATGAACATGGAAAAGACTGATCTGAGAGAAAAAGCGGAAAAAAGTGACGGCGAGTATGTCTTCGGCACTGCGGATACCGGCTCGCACGCCTGTTATATGATCTATGGTGTTTTGAAGCCGGGGGAAAAGGAACGGATGATAAGGCCCGGCAAGGGGCATGAGGAAATACTCGTATCGGTCAGGGGGCATCTGAGCGTCACAGGACATTATAGCGGTTCTCTCGCGGAAGGACATGCCGTGCACTTGGCGGATGAGCAGACCTGCTTTCTTGAAAACAGGGGTGATGCAGAGGCGGTTTATGTTGTCGCGGGCGGACACTCAGGCCATGGACATGAACACTGAAGCGGTTCCCTGCAGGGGCGGCCCTCAGGATCAGCTTTTTATCTCGATTCTTTTTATGTAATGCATGTCCGGGACTTTATCCAGTATCTCTTTCATGGGAGCGCTGTCTTTGGAAGCGATGGTGAAAATAAAGCTTCGTTTCTTTTCAGGCAAACATATTTCATAGTCCATCTTGCCTATTAAAAAGCCCTTCTCTTCGAAAAGAGACCTGATCGTATCTTCATCACCCGATTCATCGGTCACGAGCGTGATGTACTTGTAAGTGAGGCGGGGAATCTTCGTTTCTACTATTCGCAGGATCCATAAGGAGATAAAGGTGATCACCGCGCCTGTGATTGCCGCCAGGTACTGGCCGACCCCCACAGCGAGGCCGATGGCGGCCACGATCCAGATGCAGGCTGCTGTCGTGAGGCCCTGGACGGACAAGCCTGTCTTGAGGATGACGCCGGCACCGAGAAAGCCTATCCCGGTCATTGCGCCGGCTGCTATTCTCGTGGGATCCAACCGTATGTAATCTTCTGTCAAAACCCTTTGTGAGTAATAGTTCTCTGAGATGATCATCAGAAGCACGCAGGCAACACAGACGAGAAGCTGCGTCCTGAATCCGGCAGGCCTTCCGTGGGTCTGGCGTTCGAACCCTATGATGCCGCCCAGGAGGGTGCCCAGCAGAAGCCTCAGAATAATCTCAGTTGAAGTCAGCATAGCGCCTCATGAAAGAAATGCCTCATCTAAGAACAGGATACATTATTTTACGATGACTTTGTAGAATCTTCTTTTGCCTACTTTTATGATATGCTCGCCCTTCTGCAGGCGGGTGTCCGGGTCGGTTACCGTGACGTCATTTATCTTAACGCCGCCCTGCCTGATCAGCCTCATCGCTTCTCCGCTGCCTTTTGCAAGTCCGGTATCCTTCATGATCCGGGGAAGCCAGGAGGCGTTTGGAGCACTGTCCGGGTCAATCTCAACAGAAGGCAGGCTGACCTCGTCTCCCAATTTTTTCTCTTCGAAAACCGCATGGTATTTTTTCTCCCCATTCTCCGCCTCTTCCGCGCCATGATACCGTGTGACTATTTCCAGGGCGAGTTTTTTCTTCGCGTCCCGGGGATCAACGGATTCATTTTTGAGGCCCTCCAGGAGCGCGCGGAGTTCTTCCAGGGAAATGCGGCTCAGGAGTTCATAATACCTTTCTATGAGGCTGTCCGGGATGCTCATGACCTTCTTGAACATGCCGGTCAGTTCGCCATTGACGTATTCGAAGGCCGGCTCGTCTATTCCTATATAATTGTTGAGGCTTTTGGACATCTTGTTGACGCCGTCAAGCCCTTCAAGGAGCGGCATCATAATCAACACCTGCTCTTCCATGCCCTTTGCCTTCTGCATCGACCTTCCCATGAGGAGATTGAATTTCTGGTCTGTTCCGCCGAGTTCGACGTCTGCCTGGAGCGCGACCGAATCATGCGCCTGGAAAAGGGGGTAGTAGAATTCGAGAATGCTGATGGGCTGGTTGTTTCTGAATCTCTTTTTGAAATCCTCCCTTTCGAGCATCCGGGCTACTGTCTCGAAGGCCCCCAGCTGCGCAACCTCCATGGCGCGCATCTTTTCAAGCCATTCGCTGTTGAACCTGACCTGTGTTTTATCCGGATCGAGGATCTTATATACCTGGGCCTTGTAGGTTTCCGCGTTCTTCAGAACATCTTCCCTGGAGAGGGTCCTGCGGGTCTCGCTCTTGCCGGTTGGGTCGCCGATCATGCCGGTGAAGTCACCGATCAGAAAAATGATCTCATGCCCCAGATCCTGGAACTGGCGCATCTTTTCAAGCAGCACCGTATGCCCCAGGTGAATATCCGGGGCTGTCGGGTCAAACCCTGCCTTGACCTTCAGAGGAATATTTTCCTTGTAAGAGCGCTGGAGCTTCTTCAGCAGTTCTTCTTCGCTGATGATCTCGACAACGCCTCTTTTGATGATCTCGATCTGTTTTTCGGGTGTGAGCATAGGGATTATGATACCTTCTGAGACTGATCCCAGTCAATTTGTAACAGGGACTTGTAAGCAGCGAAAGGCTTGTAGTTTGCGGGCGGGCCTGATATCATCTAGGCCATGAAGAGTTATCGGAAGGAGCTGTGGTTCGAGGTGCCGACGAGGCGTGCCTTTATCAACATAACCCCGCAGGTCGAGGCATGCCTGAGGGAGAGCGGCGTCAAGGAAGGGCTTGTGCTCGTCAATGCGATGCATATCACCGCCTCTGTCTTTATCAATGATGACGAATCAGGCCTTCACCACGACTATGATGTCTGGCTCGAAAAACTTGCGCCCCGCGGGCCGGTTTCCCAATACCGCCACAATGTCGGCGAAGACAATGCCGACGCGCACATGAAGCGGCAGATCATGGGCAGAGAGGTTGTCGTTGCAATTACAGACGGAAAGCTCGACTTCGGCACATGGGAGAGGATATTTTACGGTGAGTTTGACGGCAGGAGGAGAAAAAGGGTGCTGGTGAAGATTATCGGGGAGTAATTCAAGGGTTCTTTTTATCTGCGGAGTTCAGCTGTGCACTGCCGGCCAGAGGCCCCGTCATGGCTCATCCCGTTCTTTTCTTGTACGGTCAGACAGAGAGTTGCTATTATGTATTCATAATGAACAGGAAAAATGTAAGTCCAGTATCAGAGTCACCGGTGAGAGTATATAAAAGGGTGCCTCTGCCCGGGGAGCAGATGCGGCGGACTGCGGATGAAAGTCTGCTCCTGAAGTTCCGGGTCTTCCTCAGGGACAGGCCGGGATCACTTGCCGCGTTTTCCTCTTTGATAGCGGATTGCGGGGGGAATATCAGTTTCTTCCATTATGACCGTTCAGTCGACAGCAGCAGGGTTGTTGTTGAGGTCCTGATGAACGGCCAGCATGACCTCGACGCCCTTTTGATTGCGCTGAAGGCAAAAAAGTATGCCTTTG
>JAOUFP010000296.1 GCA_029858145.1 Nitrospirota bacterium
GCCTCGGCGGCATCCCGCCTTCCCCGGAACACATGACCACCGGGAGCCCCTCTACCTCATTGAGATAGGCAACACCCATCGCAAGGCCTTCCCACATCGGCGGTGACAGCGCGCCGACAGACATGCTGCCGATCATGACAGGATAGATCTCGCGGACAGGGGGGACAAATATACCGTTCTTCTGATCAAGAGCCAGCTCTCCGTTTATGCTTTTCAGCGGAAGCTCGTCAGGAGGCAATATCCTTCCCAGAAGGCTTCTGATGCGGAATTCATGCCTCCCCGCATCGAGCGCGGGGTCTGTAAGCATCGATATCCGGGTAAACTTGAGCCTGTCGAGGGTGGATATCGAGGGATCGTTTCTCCTGCCTCCCCTTTTATATCCGTCTCCCCCTCTGTTTTTATAATGCAGCAGTTTGTTCTGGGGATTGAATTCTGGTTCAATAGCCTCATTGGGACACACCAGGGTGCAGGTCCCGCATCCGGTGCAATACCTCTCCATATCGGTAACCTGTTCAACGATATGAGTTATCTTTCTCACCGCCGCTGGAGCAGGGACCGGCCCTTCGGAGTGAACGCTCCGCTGGACCTTCACAGAAGGCACAATGGCCTTCACCGGACAGACCGCAGTGCAGTTGCCGCACCGTTTGCACCGGTCATCCCTCCAGCGTATGATGTAGGGAAATTCTCTTAAAGAAAGCTTGTGATTATGGTCTAACCTTGAAGCTGGTTCCATACCTTCACCTCCTGCGCCTGCGGCGAAATAATTACCATGTCGTACTTCATCGGGAAGATGTCTTTGCTCCTGTCTCTCTTTGGAACCGCTTTATCCACTCCGCATTCCTCGGACATCAATGCATATCTGCCCTTCACACCGCCGACGACACCGGGCCTGAGCTTCTTCGAATCCTGCACCATGAAGCAGGTCCCGTCAGGGGTGAAGCCGATCACCATATTGGGACCGTCGATGCATAAAGGCCGCAATGACTGTTTCATCAGTTTGAGCGCTTCACCGTCTCTTCGCTGCCCGATCTCTGAAGATTTCAGCGGTGTGATGACATCTTTATAGTAATGCAGCGGGAAGCCGAGCTGCCGCACCGTGTAATGGAGTATATGCGTAAAGACTTCGCTGTCGCTGTTATATCCTGTATAGCCGGGGAGGCCCCTGCTCATGAGAAACTCCCTGATCGGAACAAACGCGGTATTCTCGCCGTTCGTCATGGAACAGTAACCCTGTATGAAAAAAGGATGACAGGCGTACAGATATATAGCGTAGTTGGTGTTCTGCCTTCCCTGAGCAAGGACGATTTTTGCCTTGAGACCGTCTCTGTCGAGGCCGAAAAATTCAGCGACCTGAAGAGGGTCGCCCACTTCCTTCAGGGTAAGCACATCCGGGTAGAAGGAGAAGACAAACAACGCCTCTTCGGGCTCCCCGATCTTCCTCAGGGCGAGGCGGGTGTTCATGAGAAGGCTTTCTTTTTCCTCCACAGTCTTGTTTTTGAATGAGGCGGGATAATCATACGCCCTCGCGAAATAATTGTCACGGGCGGCGATGCCTTTTACTTTTTTTATCTTCGGCTGCCACTCGTATTTCAGCTTGAAGCCGTTTTTCTTCATATGTCCGTCAAGCATCTTTTTGCCTGCAGCGGAAGATATGCCCGAAAGAACCGGATATTTTTTCAACTTCTCAAACGGCCCACCAAGGTCCTTGAGGGTCAGTCCAAGCCCTGAACCGTCGTGACCTTCCTTCATCGTCTCAAGCGCAAGTATCGGCTCGATGGCAGAGATGTACTCCTTCGAAGTGATTGCAGCGAGTCTGCACATGGTAATTACCTCAACACTATCGTATTATTTGACTGCAGGCAAAAAAAGCGTCTATACCCAATTTGGTATGAGACGCCAGCATAAGAGCCGTTTGTCGTCCCTTATTATAGAAAACACGCGATGACCTTTTCAACTTAAATGTAGAGCGGGCGATATACTCCGTGGTCTTGTCACGGCGCAGTGAGCGAATACGATAAAAAAATATTCTTTGCATTGAGAATTCCTGCGGTCTTGCCGCAGAGATTCTTCAATTCGAGCCTGGCTTTTAGAGGATAATATGGTGGGCGATACTGGGTTCGAACCAGTGACCCCTGCCGTGTGAAGGCAGTGCTCTCCCGCTGAGCTAATCGCCCGTGATGCCGTGACGCGTAATCAGTTTCCGGTGATCATTACACAACAAACAAGGCATTATACCACAAACGCTATCTTCTCCCGACACAGGAATAATTAAAGCCGAGCCTTTTCATCTTCTCGGGCTCGTAGACATTCCTGAGATCGAAGAAGTTAGGCGATTTCAAAAGGGTTTTAATCTTAACAAGCTCCAGGTTCCTGAACTCATTCCATTCCGTCAGAATCACGACCGCATCGGCGCCTTTAACGCAATCATACGGCCCCTTTGCATATTTTATTTTATTATGAAAAACCGTTTTGGCGTCAGGCATGGCGACCGGGTCAAAGGCCCTGATCTTCGCCTTTTCTTTCAAAAGGTTTTCTATGATAAAGATCGAAGGCGCTTCTCTCATATCGTTTGTGTTGGGTTTAAATGAAAGGCCCAGCACAGCGATCGTCTTGTCTTTAAGGTCCCCAAGCCCATTTCTGATTTTATCTACCACAATGCCCTTCTGTCTCTCATTGGCTTCAACCGCAGACCGGACAATATGCAGATTCATGCCGTTGTTCGCAGCAATCGTCAAAAGCGCACGGGTATCCTTGGGGAAACAGGAACCGCCGTAACCGGGGCCGGGGTGGAGGAATTTGGCCCCTATGCGATGATCGAGCCCCATCCCCTTTGCCACCATATGCACATCGGCGCCGACTTTGTCGCACAGGTTCGAGAGTTCATTGATAAAAGAGATCTTGACCGCAAGGAAAGAGTTGGAAGCATATTTGATCAATTCCGCGGTTTCTATGTTTGTGACCACAAAGGGGGTCTCGATAAGATACAGCGGCCGGTAGAGGTCCTTCATGATCGCCACCGCCTGCTGGCTTTTTGCCCCGATCACCACCCTGTTCGGCCTCATGAAGTCTTCGATTGCAGCACCTTCCCTCAGAAATTCAGGGTTCGATACAATATCAAAATCCACCTGCTCCTTTAATTTCTTCGAGATAATCCTGCTCAGCTTTGCACCGGTTCCGACCGGCACAGTGCTCTTCGTTACAATGACCTTATACCCTTTGATATTCTCCGCAATTTCTTCCGCCACTTGCTCAACATATCTCATGTCCGCGGAGCCGTCTCCCCTCGGCGGAGTGCCTACAGCGATAAAGATGACCAGCGATGTGTCGACAGCATCCTGTATCTTTGTCGAAAACCTGAGCCGTCCGTTCTTGATGTTCCTTTTGACAAGATCTTCAAGACCCGGCTCGTAAAAAGGGACTTCGCCCTTTTTCAGCGATTTTATCTTCTTTTCATCCTTGTCAATACAGGTAACGTAAACCCCGAATTCCGCAAAACAGGCACCTGTGACCAATCCGACATAACCTGTACCGATTATTCCAATGTGCATAAAATATACCCTCCCGGCCTGTTATTATACAGGAATTTATTTAAAATGTAGAAAAGAATGCTGCCTCAGTATAAAGATTTTACTCCTTCACCTCAAAAATGCAATTTTTTAGATAAAAAAGGCATATGCGCCGAAAAAGCTCCCACAGCAGCACCTTTGCAGGAAATTGCTGTCTGAAAGGAACGTTACGTTTCAATACAAACAGTCTGCTTCACAAAACAATTTCCGGCATACAATTCGATATTTGACAAGATATAATTTGTTTTCTATGCTATAAAATCAGATAAATTTTAGAAATCAGCACAGACTCAAACGAGGGGACAACCGTCATGAAGGGCATTATTTTAGCAGGAGGAAGCGGGACACGGCTGTATCCGATCACCCGCGGGGTATGCAAGCAATTGCTTCCCATTTATGACAAACCGATGATCTATTACCCCCTGTCCGTGCTCATGCTCGCGGGCATCCGCGATATCCTGATCATATCAACGCCGAACGACCTGCCCAGATTCAGGGATATTTTCGGAGACGGCTCTGACCTGGGCTTGTCCTTTTCCTACAAGGTGCAGGATTATCCGAACGGACTCGCCGAGGCCTTTCTTCTGGGGGAAGAATTTATCGGCAGAGAAAATGTATGCCTGATCCTCGGAGATAATATTTTCCACGGTCACGGCCTCACCGAAATTCTGCGGAAGGCAGTTGAGGACATAGATGCGCGCGGGGGGGCAGCCATATTTGCCTATTACGTTAACGACCCGAAACGATATAGCAT
>JAOUFP010000297.1 GCA_029858145.1 Nitrospirota bacterium
GAGGAAGGGGTCGAACTGGTCATTCAGGTTAACGGCAAATTGAGAGGGAAGCTCATGATACCCTGCGACCTGCCGGATGAAGAGGTGAAGGCCCGCGCGCTTGGCGATCAGAAGATAACAGAGGCGATCGGGCAGAAGAAGGTGAAGAAGGTGATCGTGATAAAAGGCCGGCTGGTAAATATTGTGGCCGGAGAATAATCAATGAAAAAAAGATATCGCATCCCGGGACAATTGATCGTGTGGATCAGCCTTTTGGCCGGCCTTCTGCTGTCGGGCTGCGGCTACAGTATGCACCGGCAGGGCGACCTGCCGTTCACCGAGATACAGATAAGACCGGTAGAAAACAGGTCTCTTGAGCCAAAACTTCAGGACAAGCTGTACGCCGCGCTTGTAGAAGAGTTCGAGAAAAACGGCATCAGGGTAAATCCTGCTTCCGGCACAAAACTTTCCGCGGTGATCCACACCTTTGACATGGTCATCCTTTCAGAGAGAGAGGAAATTACCATAGAATACCAGGTTGTCATGGCCGCGGATTTCATCGTCGAGTATCAAGACGGGAAGCAAAGGGAGATCAGAAATGCGGGCTCCCCCTTCATCGTCTCCTTTGCCTCTTCCGAAGACCTCGGCACGCTGCTCGCAAAGAAGGAGCTTGCGGAGGAAAAGGCCTCCAGGGATGTGGCGATGAGGATTGTAGGGGCGCTGATCTATAAATGAGCTTCCGGAATTTCACGGATGAGATAAAAAAGGGGCTGCCTTCATCGAACTATCTCCTCGTCTCATCGGACTACTTTCTTCTTACCGAGGCGGTCTCCCTGATAAAAGGGCTTGTCCCGGAGGGGGAGAGGGATTTCAATTTCCATTCTTTCGACCTTTTGTCTGCCGAGAGTGACAAACTGCCTTTTGAACAGATACTCGACGTCGTCAACACCGCCTCTTTTTTTGCGGGCAGAAAATTCGTCATTGTCGAAAATGTGCAGAAACTCCTGAAGAAGGATATTCAGAAGCTCGAACACTATCTCCTGAACCCCGCGGGCGGTTCGTCCCTGATTTTGCTGAATGCCGGCACGCTGAAAAAGGAGCTGAAGGAGAGACTCAAGGGCATAAAGCAGATCGTGCTCGATATCAGGGAAAGGGATATGGCCGCGTGGCTGCAGGAAAGGGCCCGGCTGAAAGGCTTCGAGTTATCCGAGGATACCGCCTCTTATCTGCTCGGGGTTACAGGGCCGGATCTCGGCATGCTCTCCTCCGAACTCGAAAAGCTCATGCTTGCCGGCAGCGCAAAGATAGAAAAGAAAGATATCGTCGAACTCGTAGAGGGAAAGAGGACTTACAGCACCTTTGCCCTTATCGACGCGATAAGGGCCCGGGACACTGAAAAGACCTTTAAGATCTATAATGTGCTGAAACAGACTGAGGAGCCGTACAGTCTCCTGGGGGCGCTGAACTGGCAGTACGGGCAGTCTGCCGGCGCAAGCAGTTCACCCGGGGACAGGGACTATTACGGCAGGGTCTTTGAGCTGCTGCACGAGGCTGATGTGGCGGTGAAGAGTTCCGGGAGTTTTTATCCTCTGGAGCTGCTCCTTGTCAGGCTGCTCAGGCTTTCGCGAAAGCGATAGTTTCGAATGATGTTGCCGGCTCATACCCTTTGTTCTGTCATTCCGGCTTGTCCGGAATCTTTCTTTGTTCTCGGATAGCTTCCCGACTTCCGAAAGCTTTCGGGATTGCGGGAATGACAAATATATGAGGTTTTACTGATGACCTTCTTCGCAGGTGGTTGTTTTATTTCCTTCTCACGAAGGATGGAATCCCGGGTTGTGTCTCTTTTATAATAGCTTTCAACTTTTTTACGAATGAGCCAAAATTTATGAATAAATCAGGTTGGATGAAAAATTTTCTGAGAGTCCTTTCTCTTTGTATCGGCCTGTCGGCCCTCCTCTTCTGGGTCGCTCCTTCCCGGCCCGCGAACACCCTCGAAAAGATCCAGAAGAGCGGCTACCTCCTCTGGGGCTCCGACGCGGAGGGAGGCGCGCCCTATATCTTCCCTGATCCGAAAGACCCCTCGAAGCTTATCGGCTTTGAGGTCGATCTCGCGGATGAGATAGCACGGGAACTCGGCGTCAGGCCGAAGCAGGCCCAGAACGCCTGGGACAGCCTGGTCCCGGCGCTGATGCGGGGTGATTCCGATATCGCGATGAACGGCATAGAGATCACCCCCCAGAGGCAAAAGGAGGTCCTTTTTTCCGAGCCCTACTATATCTATACAGAGCAGCTCGTTGTCAGGAAAGACGAGGAAGCGATTCAGGGTGTCGATGACCTGAAGGGAAAAAAGGTCGGCACCCTCTCGGGTACTGTAGCGCAGGACATCCTCATGAATATGGGCGGGGTGGATGTGAAGATCTACGCAGGCCAGGTCGAACCCTATGAGGACCTCGCCATCGGCAGGCTCGATGCCGTGCTGCTCGATCTGCCGATAGCCGCCTATTACGCCAAACCCAATCCGAAGCTGAAATACGCTGGTCCTCCGGTCGGCGAAGGGTTCTACGGCATCGCGATACGGAAGGGCGACGAGGATCTGAAGAAGAGGATTGACGAGATTCTGGACAAGCTGATGAGAACAGGGAGGCTCAAGGCGATTTATGAGAAATGGGACCTCTGGAACGAACAGCAGGAGAAGCTCTTTCTGAAGGCCGGCGGGACAGAGGGATATGTCAGCCTCGAAGAGAGCAAAAAGGCACCAGTCTACACCTTCTTTCCAACGCTTTTGAAAGGCGCCGGGATTACGATCTTCATCTCTTTTGTTTCGATGGCGCTTGCGGTTTCGCTTGGTCTTGTCCTCACGCTCATGAGGCTTTACGGCGGGCAGCCTTTGAGCGGCATCGCGACGGGGTATATAGAGATCTACCGTGGAACACCGCTTTTGATACAGCTCTACATCCTCTACTACGGACTGCCGAACATAGGCATCTCCATGAACCCCCTGACCGCCGCGTTCCTCGGTCTCGGCATGAACTACGCGGCCTATGAGGCGGAACTCTACCGCGCCGGGATAAGCGCGGTACCGAAGGGGCAGATGGAAGCGGCGCTCTCGCTCGGCATGACAAGGGGGACCGCGGTCAAAAGGGTCATCCTTCCCCAGGCCTTCAGAATAGCCCTGCCCGGTGTGACGAATGACTTCATCGCGCTCTTCAAGGATTCGTCCCTTGTTTCGGTCATCGCGATGGTCGAACTTACCAAGACCTACAGCATACTCGCCGCGTCGACCCTGAGGTTTTTCGAACTCGGACTCATCGTCGCGCTTCTGTACTTCGCGATGAGCTATCCGCTCTCCCTGCTTGCGAGAAGGCTTGAAGACAGGCTGAAGAGGTCGAAGCGATGATTACGGTGAGGGGGCTCCATAAATACTATGAAGGACATCATCTCTTCAAGGGGATAGACCTTGACATTAAAAAAGGCGAGGTGGTTGTTTTTATCGGCCCCTCGGGGAGCGGGAAGAGCACGTTCCTGCGGTGCATCAACGGGCTCGAATATTTTCAGCAGGGCGAAATCGTCGTGAACGGCATTGAGCTTCATTCAATAAACCGTCTGAGACCTGACAGGAAAGACCTTGAAAACATACGGAAGGTGAGACTGAAAGTCGGGATGGTCTTCCAGCAGTTCAACCTCTTTCCGCACATGACGGTGCTTGAAAATATCATAGAGGCTCCGTTACAGGTATTGGGCGCTGACAGGACTGTGACGATCGAACAGGCCCGTTCTCTCCTGAGGAGGATAAATATCGAGAGGAAGGCAGAGAGCTATCCCGAGGAGCTTTCCGGCGGGGAGCAGCAGAGGGTCGCGATAGCGCGGGCGCTGGCGATGAAGCCGGAGGCGATGCTCTTTGACGAACCGACCTCTTCCCTCGATCCCGAGATGGTCGGAGAGGTTCTCTCGGTCATAAAGGACCTTGTGAATGAAGGGATGACTACACTGATCGCTACCCATGAGATGGGGTTCGCCCGCGAGGTGGCGGACAGGGTGGTTGTCTTCGACAGCGGCGACATCATAGAGACAGGCCCTCCCGGGGAGATATTCACCCACCCGAAGACAGAGCGGACGAGGGTGTTTCTGAGCAGGGTGCTGAAACGGTAAGCCTGTTATGTTGCATGTAGTCTTGTACCAGCCTGAGATTCCTCCCAATACGGGAAACATTGCCCGGCAGTGTGTCGGCATGGACGCGTTCCTCCATATCATCGGCCCTACCACTATTGATTTAAGTCATAAGTCAGTCAAGCGTGCAGGGCTTGACTACTGGGATGAATTGAAATTGGTTATGCATGAAA
>JAOUFP010000298.1 GCA_029858145.1 Nitrospirota bacterium
CCAGGGAGAGGCCATCTTGTCATAGCCGGCCTGCGTCGGATGCAGAGTGTCCTCCATGTCCGCGGGATAGGTCAGAACACTTTCCTGATCTACGACCTGTAATTTGTCTCCCGCGGCAATGCGGGCATTCGCCATGTTCTGCAGATCAATGTTGTACTGAGTCGTTGTCTGGAACTTTCCGTCCCCGGTGTCAATCCGGTTTATTATCCTGGCCAGGATGACAGACATCGCGGGATTGGCGCTGTAAATCTGATCGAGTATGGCAGAGATCTCCCCAGCACTCTGGCCGCCGGAGGAGACATCGGTCGTCCCGATGTGAAGCATGACCACATCCGCGGGATTGACAGCCAGCCAGCTATACACATTATCCAGTATATCGTACGCATTCCCCGCGGGACTTCCGTCTGCGTGAAAACCGGCATGTCCCTCATGATCGTTATCACAGGCCGGACAGGCAAGATCACCTGAATGCAGGCTTCCTACAAAATCGACGGTGCTGCCCTGGCTGATCAGGTCCTCATACAGTTTCTTCCGATATCCCACCATGTAGTTGTTGTCGGTTATCAACGGGTTCTTGCCAAGGGTTATCGAATCGCCGATGGGCATTATCCTTACCGTGATGCCGCATCCGCAGTATCCCCATCCCAGACCCACGACTCCGTCATTGAAGTGCTGCGCAATCTCTCCCTCAAGCAGCGCCCTGTTGTAGATCGCCAATTCGTCGATCAGACCGGAGAAGTAATGACCTGAAGACAAGTTCAGCCAGCCGATGGTCAACTCTGCCGCAGCTGAGTCGAACCCCGCGGTGTATCCTGTGGCTGCAGCACTCTCCAATACGCCGTCCACATAGAGACGATTTTCACCGGCACCGCCGTCTTTCACCACCGCTATGTGATGCCACTGGCCGTCGGTAAGAGGTGTAGTTCCCTGCAAAAACGCGGTGTTCCCGATCTTGTCGGACAACTGAAATGCGGCCAAGCCGGTTATGTCCCGGCAGCCAACCCACCAAACAAGCCTGGTCGCACTATCGTTTCTTCCCACGATCACCGCGTTGCCGTCACAGCTGTTTGCAGGGTCTGTCTTCATCCAGAACTCGATCGTGAAGCTGTCACCTTGCCCCCAGTTAAAAGACAACGCCGGGGCGGTCAGGGCGTCGTCAATGCCGTCAAAGAGAAGTGCATTGCCGATCTTTCCAACAGAAAAAGCCGGGCAGTCAGGTGTATTCGCGCATGAGGCATTGTTTCCGCTCACAGAATCCAGAAATGTCCTGCCGCTCGTTTCGTCCAGGTACCAATAGGAGGCTATATTCGGCGGACACCCGGCCGGGGTTCCGGCCTCTGCAGGCGCTGTTCCGGATATCACGCTCCCCAGTGCCAGCAACAGCGCTGTCAATGTTGCTGCCAAACGGCATTTTATCATTGCAATGCCTTTGAACTTCTTTAAAAAAGCAACTCTCCTTCCTGAAAACTGTTCCAGAAAAGAACTGACAGCTTGCAAGAAAATCATTTTCCGATATTTAAAACTGCTGATGGTGATCCAGTGCTCTATCCTGAACGGAGACGGGTGCAGGACCATCTTTTTCATCTTCTGTTCTCCTTTGCAATCCCTTTGAGGCCTTCCCGCCCGAACCCATGCATGTCTGCGTGTCTGCATATTCCCTGCGGCTGCTTCATGAGATGATATTTGCCTTTCTGAGGCCGTATTTGATAAAACCTGGCGTAATCACGGATATTCCCGACCGCAAAGAAGAGCTGATGCTTGCCCTCTTCTGTCTATGGGGATTTATCGGGAAGGTCAGTGCTTCCGGCCAAAACCGGAAGATAAGGCTCTCGAAGAGTTCGTACTTCGGCGGATTCCGGTGCATTTCATCCACCGAAAGCATGTCTACAAGGAGCCGCCGGCAGTTGAAGGGCGTAAAGATGTCCTTCCATGCGGTATCGAACTCCAATTGGCACATGGCAAGCCAGTTACCGTGGCCCTGTTCCCACTCGAAGAGATCAAGGATATCAAAATTGTAAATCTCTCCGGCGTCTGCCAGCCACCTTTCGAAGGAATCAACCGCAAAGGGCTGCCTTCCCATATTCTGGAGCTTCGCCAGATCCAGCGAGGTCACCTGCTCGTGCCTCGACTTCTTCAGCTTTCTTCTGAAATCCGACCGGGCAATTTCGGAGACACCCCCGGTGACAGCTACCTTCGTTCCCCTGTAAGCCCGCCAGATGGCATAGGCATCGGGCAGATAGACATCATGGGCAAACGGCACGTTTTTCCTGAAGATCCGGACAAATTCTTCGGGCATGATAAAAGAACTCTTCACGATCTCATGCTCCAATCCCAAAGCCGGAAGCATCCGGGACGGAACAGTGACATCAGCATGATCATCAGGCATGCCGATCTGCCTCACCGTCATGTAATGAAGCCGGTCCCTCATCTCCAGGGAAGAAGCAAAGACCATCCTGCTGTCAAGTCCAGCTGTAACGGAAACGGCCAGATCAAAGCGCTGCCCCGCCGCCCTCATGAGCCCCAGGAAATCCCCGGAAACCCTCTCAACGGCCTCATCGAGCGAAACGCGCCGCAACGGTTTTTCAGGCCAGAACCTCCGGCAGTCGCCTGTCTTCAGATCCAGAAAGTGATTCGGCAGCATATGCCGTATCCCGCGGAAGGGTGAGCTGTCCGCCGGCCACCGGTATTCCCTGTGGTTCCTGAATTCGTATGAATCTATGAAATCGACTGCGCCGCGATCCATCGGCACATCCAGTATCTCTGCTATCATTCCCGGCTGCGACGCACACCAGAGATCTCCCGTCTGCCGGGGATCGGAATAAAAGACCTGACGCATTCCCGCTGCGTCATTGAACAGCCGCACGTCCCTCCCGTCATCTATGATCAGCACCCATCTGCCGCCGAAACGATATGTCTGTTCACAAAAGCTGCCGCAACCGGAAAGTAAGCGCAAGAGACCGTCAATGACTGCAGGATCATCAGCTCCGGGATTGTCAGGATCCAGGATGAACCCAAGCAGCGTAACAGATTTATTTCCTTCCCGGGTCTGGTAAGCAGGCAAATCCTGATGAACTGACAGACAAAACGAATCATTGACCTTCAGTCTCTTCCAGGTCGGATGTCCCTCCAGAAAAAAAGGTCCCAGAACAAACTGATTACGGCCTGATAATCCCTCATATGCTGCTGCCGAATTATTATCCATTCTTATGTCCATCGTGCTCAAAGTGAATCGCTTTCCCTGTGATTTCCCGGAAGACTCCGAGTTCCGACTTACTGTCTCAAGTGGGCAGCTCCCGGATAATTAATCAATGACTTTCGATGAAAACACCGCGGTGTTTGTCTTTCCTGGTCGCCCTTCCCGTCATTATCACAAACGACAGCGAAAAGGGCCTCTTTACTCCACATGCTACCGGCTGATCAGCGGAGAAAGATGAGTTTATGGAATTGAAGGTATTCCCGCAACTCATGAGGTAAGCCAGCGATCGACATCCAGCCCAAAGTTCTCTCTCAGCAATTCAATATCGCGCCGAACCATATTTTTCAGACGATCTCTATAGACATCGGGCATTGAATGACGCGTGCCCTTGTATCCCTTGACCTTAACTCCTCTTCTTTTATCGTAATTCCTGTATTCCTCACCTACGGGAGGGATGATAACATCATTGTATGGGAATAATGACCAGTCCACATTGCTCGTTACCCCGATATGCCCGAAGACCCTCGCAAGCAGTTCCCGCGGCTGAATCTTGATGTCGTCATACAAGCCGATATATAATTGTTCCCGGGGGAATATACTGCACCAGGCTTTCAGTAACTGAGCATAACCGCCAAGTTTGAACAGCGGCTGATTTTCGAATTCCTTACATACCGTTTTTTCATCCGCATCACTGATGGATTTATTCGCCAATGTAAAATTCATAACCGCATGCGACCAGGCGCGATCGACCGGATTACGCAAAAGGATGAGTAATTTTACTTTTGGCATAATGGCACTGATGAATTTAATTCTCTCGAGAGGCAATCTATAGTATTCTGGTGTGATTTCACCTTTTACCCGACCTCCGCCTGCCTCGAACTTTTCTGAATAAAAGCGCAGGCCCCTGTGAAAATCACGATTGAAATAATGTATTTCCTTCTCTTGACTTATAAATATGTCCGGGTGACACCGCAGATTTTCGCTCAGCCACGTAGTGCCGGTTTTTGGAGGGCCTATACCCAAAAAATCCGGCAAGCATAATGTCCGGCTGGAACGCAGCCCGTGCGCATACATCACCTTATCAAGTTTCCCAT
>JAOUFP010000299.1 GCA_029858145.1 Nitrospirota bacterium
CATGAAAGGAGAGTGAAGGGCCGTAATCGAGCAGTTCACGGACAGCAAAGATGTCCCTGTCTGTGATAGTGTCCAGGATTGCAGAGCTGAAATAGATTTCGAGGTTCAGGCTGTTTTCTTTTATGAAATCAATGTGTTCCTGAACTCTATCAAAGGGAACATGGACATGGGGATGCATTATTTGCCTGAAACTGCCGGTCTTTTAACGCCCGATGCCGTATCTTTTGAAGCAGTGGAAGAAGCGGTGCTCTCTTTCTGATTACTTGCTGCAGCAGCTTTTGCCGTGCTGTTCTTGTTCGACGCATAATCAGTGACGTACCATCCTGTCCCTTTTAAAACAAAAGAGGTATTAGAGATCATTTTTTTCAGCTGGCCTTCACAATCAGGACAGCTTGTTAACGGCTCTTCAGTGATCTTTTGGATTACCTCGAGATGATTACTGCATTTTTCACAAACATACTCATATATTGGCATTTACGGACCTCCTTACTATGAACTTAACAATATAATATAACTCAGATTTCAAAACCGCGTCAATTTTAGAAAGCTATCGAAAAAGTATATAATACGGACATGTTAATTGCGCTGACAGGAAATTACGGCATGGGGAAGAGCTATGTGCTTTCCGTCTTCAGGGAGCTTGGAGCCATAGTCCTTGACAGTGATGAAATCGTTGACCGTCTTCTTCGGGATAAGGATGTAATCGCCGGGGTCAAGGAAATCCTGGGGGAAACGATAGAAAAGGAAGACGGTTCGGTAGACAAGAGGCTGATAGCAAAACAAATATTTGACAATAGTACGTTAAGGAAGAAACTTGAAGTCTTGCTTCATGGTTTGGTGTTCGACGAAATACAGAAATCTTTACTGAAAATCAAGGGAAAGAAGCGTCTTGTTGTCGTAGAGGTTCCTCTCCTTTTCGAGGGCGGATATCAGGTCGGTTTTGACACGACTATAACGGTCTACACTACGCAAAAGGCAGCCATTGAGAGATTGATGAAGACGGGTATTTCACGCAGCAATGCCTTGAAGAGACTTAAAGTACAGCTGCCAATACAGATAAAGAAAAAGAAGGCAGACTACCTGATAGACAACAATGGCTCTAAGCAGAAGACCTTCAGGCAGGTGGAACAAATTTACATGCAGTTGCGTGAGGAAATGCGTAAAGGGTAGTTATGCCTATGCCGGGTCAACATCTATTCTTATCTGTACCTTCTTTGAATGTTCAAATGTCTTTTTTATTTTTTGTGCTGCGGTATTCAGTGTTTTTCTGTCGACGGATTTAAGGATAATCGAAAGTTCTTCAAGCCCTCTCCTGTTTTTGCTGACTGCCGGCCCGAGCATTTCTATATTTGGATCAGAAATATGGATTATATCTTTTATTTTTTCTGCTGCTTCAGGAGGGCCGCTGAATGATATCTTTATTAATTTTGCGTACGGCGGATAATTCAGGCTTTTCCTCAGCAGCAAATCCTCTTTGGCAAACGAGGCGTAATCGTTGGACCGCAGGTATCTAAAAAGAGGGGACTCGGGAAACCTTGTTTGAATCAATACATCACCGCCCGGTTCGACCAGATCAATTATGGAAGAAAGCTCCTGATACGTTTTTTCCATAGCCCTGAAATCCGGCAGGTTCAGGGAAGAGTCGGCGTTCAGCACCGCGGCCAGGGCATAATGATCAGTTCCGGTCAGTTGTCTTGTTATCATCTTTGTGCCTATGATTACTCTGGAAAAATCTCCGGAGATGAGCCGGGAAAGCTCCTTCTTTTCGGATTTTTTTTTGACATTGTCACTGTCAAACCTCATGGTAGCTATTCGGAACAACTCTTCTATATGCTCCTGGACTCGCTGCGTTCCGCTTCCCAGAAGATCAAAATTATGGCTTTTGCACCTGCTGCATTTCTCCGGAACGGGCTGGTTTTTGCTGCAGTAATGACATTTCATCACATTATCGCTCTTGTAAAGTACCATCGGGATATCACATTTACTGCATTTTTCAATATGACCGCATTCATGACAGAGAAGCGCGTTGGAATACCCCTTCCTGTTGATGACGAACATTACCTTATGGTTTTTCTTGATATGCTTTTGGGCAGCATTGTATACTGCCTTGGAAAAGCCGGGTTTTATCTTTGTCTCGAAGCGCATGTCGGCAATCCGGATAACCGGACGCCTGAGAGCAGTAGAGTGTTTCAATAATCTGTATTTATTCGTAATCGCGTTGAAATACGAATCTATCGAAGGACTTATTGAGGAAAGAAGGACCGCGGCTTTTTCGGTAAAACCTCTCATGACAGCAACATCCCGTATGTTGTACCGGACGCCCTCCTCGATCTTGTAAGACTGGCTGTGTTCATTCAATACCATTATCAATGAGACCTTTTTTAATGGCGCAAAAAGGGCCGGTCTTGTACCGATGACAATATCGTATCTGCCTGAGAGTATCCCTTCGATATATTCCGAGCGTTTGCCGCGGGATATTTCACCATGCAGAACGCTGACCCTTTCTCCGCAGAGGTCTTTGGCTGCAGAGAAGAGGAGATCCGCCTGGGCTATGTCAGGAAGGAGCACGATGACGTTTCTCGATGCTCGCATCAATGTCAACGCAATCGAGTACTCGTACAACAGTGAAGGAGCGTGTAAAAGAAAACCCCTGTATGCATTGGCATTGATGGCCGCAATGATTTCCAGGCTGTCTTCCTTTGCGATGTCCGGGAAGTCGATATTCGTATCATAAGAGACTTCCCGCTTCCCTTTCCGGGCTTGCGTTTTTGTGAACAATTCTCCCGGCAGCGCCTGTTTGAGAACAAGACCTTCTGATACGATATAGTAGCCTGCCATCCACCTGATGAGTTTGAGCAGTGATTTGCTGATAATCGCAGGCTCTCCGGGGCATACCTGTAATTCCTTCAGCGGCGCGGCGGGAGGTGAAGTATTTTTGTCGATGACAATCCCTTTGGTCAGTTTATTTCTGAGCGGGGCCTGAATGATCATGCCCGGTTGTACCTTTTCTATAAGGGATTCGGGACAGATATAGGTAAGGGGGCCCAGGTTAATCGGAAACAGTACATCAAAACATTGCATGAGGGATTTTATCATAAAGAGGATGACGGCGTCGTCCTGCGCGGGCGGGTGATGCTGATCTTCGAAACAGCTGCACGAAATAAAGCGGATAATGCCATGTCGCAGCCCTGGAAAGTTCTCGCCCGGAAATTTCATGCATGAGGGCAGATACCGGATGCTTATTGCATGGATTAAATTGAAAAATGCGATAACTTTTTATCCGCAGAGGCATCAATGCCTTCAAAGTCTTTTTATTTCAACAGGATACTGCCATATGCCATAATGCAATTCTCAATCGACCTCTGCATATTTTTTGCTTATCAGGAATTCATTATGGCATGTATAAGGTGTTGCTGCAAAATACTTTTCAGTCATCCGTGCCCCTGCTAAATGCATTTTTTGGGATAAGCCATAGCGGAAGGATGGACGGATTCATGCAAGTATTTGTTGCTTTGGAAAAACGCAGAATGAGCGCTGTTCAGGCCAGACCTTCTTGTGCGCGTTACACGGTCTTTTTGGCCAGCACCTCGTTTAACTTGCTCACCAGTTTTTTGGGTGTAAGGGGCTTCTGCAGAAAATTCATCGTGCTGTCCATTATATAGTGATGGACTACCGTTTCATCCGTATACCCCGACATAAAGATAATCTTTATCGATGGCCGCTTCTTCCTAATGATATCAGCGAGTTCCTTTCCGTTCATCTCAGGCATGATCACATCTGTCAGGAGGAGGTCTATCTCTCCTTCTGTGCTGTCGCTGATCTGCAAAGCCTCCGGACCGCCTGAAGCCTCCAGAAGGTTGTACCCCAAAGGCTGGAGTGTATCCACTACCAGTCTGAGTATAGAGGGCTCATCTTCAACCACGAGAATAGTCTCGGTGCCATGTAGCATAACATCCGGCTCTGCCGCAACCACCGTTTCCACAGCTTCGCCGGTTGCGGGCAAGTAAATCTTAAATGTTGACCCTACATTGGGTTCACTATAAACAAAAATGGTTCCTTCGTGTTGTTTGATAATTCCGTATATTGTAGACAACCCGAGGCCCGTTCCCTTCGCACCTTTGGTGGTAAAGAACGGCTCAAAGATCCTGTCCTGCACCTCGCGGCTCATCCCTGTGCCGGTGTCAGTTACCGCAAGCATCACGTGAGGGCCGGGCTTAATGCCTTCATGAGTCCTTGCATATTCCTCGTCCAGTTCAAC
>JAOUFP010000007.1 GCA_029858145.1 Nitrospirota bacterium
CTCAACGTCCTTGCCCTGCTCAATCTGCAGCCGTCGATGATACTGGCATGGTTCAGCTCGTCGCTCAGGATGACATCGTCCTCCGACGCTATGGAAGGTATCACTCCGGTATTCGCAGCATATCCCGAGTTGAATATCAGCGCCGACTCAGTCCTTTTGAACCTCGCGACGCGTTCTTCAAGCATTGCATGGAGACTGCTCCCGCCGGCGAGCAGCCTCGACGAGCCGGAGCCAAAAGCATATCTTCTGAGAGAGTCCCGGACAGCCTGAAGAATCTCCGGATTGCCTGCAAGCCCGAGATAATCATTTGAGGAGAAATTGATGTATTTTTTCCCGGCGATCGCAATGACCGGCCCTTGGGAGGAATCCCGCGAAAGGATCGTGCGGAGCAGGCGGCCTTTTTTCAGCTCTTTGATTTCACGTTCAAACACAGGTACATATTAGCATAATTTTATGCGGCCTGATGACCTTCGGAATTCCATGAAACGGGGGATGCGGGGGTGTTCGCCACAAGGACTTTCCCCTTTTTCCCCGGTCCCGGCAGGATCCGCAGGCAAGAAGTCCCGCAGGCCCCTCATTTTCAAAGGCCCGCATCTCCTCAGGACAGCGAAAAACGAACAGGAACAACGCAGCAGGATTACGGGTCACCCGCAAAAAAGGATGGCCTTGTGAACCATCCTTTTTCCCATAACCTGCGCTGTCTCTCTTATTTCTTCTTGGTCTTCTTGGCCGGGTTTGCGGCGGTCTTTTTCGTTGTGCCGCATGCTGCGCCTTTTGATTTGCAGGCCATAACAAACCTCCTTCATAAAAAAGATAATTTCAAATTAACACAGTCGATGAGAGCTGTCAACATAAGAACTGCGCTGCCCCTTGCGGACAGCCGCGCGGCAGGGATATAATGGTTCACATTCTGTTATCCGGGAGGAAACCATGATATGCGCCTTATGTAAAAAAGAGATATCCGCGGACAAGTATTTTTCGAGGAAATCCGCCTGTCCCCGCTGCGGCGGAGACCTGCATATATGCCTGAACTGCAGGTTCTTCTCCGAATCTTCCCATAACAAATGCCTCGAGCCGAAGGCGGAATTTCAAAGGACCAGAGACAGGGCCAACTTCTGCGATTTTTTTGTATTCCGCGAAGGCGCTGTTTCTTCATCTTCCGATAAGGAAAAAGAAGAGGCCAGGAAGAAACTGGACGATCTCTTTAAAAAATAACCTGCCCTCCGGCAGGGAAGAAACTGCTGATACGTTCCCGTTGAGGTAATGCACCTCTGCATATTAAAACAGTGGTCCCGTTCTCCATCACCTGAATATCAGGACCAGGGCATAAACGAGATACAGAGTTCCCCCAAAAAGAACTGCGAGGGGCGAAACGCGTTTTTTCAAAATGATCACGCCGAGTACTGTCAGCGATGACAGTATCGCGAGCAGGGCCGAGAAAAGCGCCATGCCGGTGATATTCCATTCGGTAAACAGAAGGCCGACAGAAACCGGAAACGTCGACTGAAAAACCATTGCGCCGGTGATATTTCCCATCGCCAACGTATCCCTGCCCTTCCATGTCCATGTCACGCTGTTGAATTTTTCAGGCAGTTCCGTAGCAACAGGAGCGAGAAGAAGTGCGAACAAAAGGGGATCCATCCCGAACCTGGCCGATATGTGCTCAAGACTCTGGACAAAGGTGTGAGCGCCTTTAATCATCACCAGAAGTGCTGTCAGGACCTGAAACAGGATAAGAAACAGCGGCGGTGACTGGGAAGACGGCTTTCCCTTTAGGCGGGCGAGCATTCTCCAGAAGTACATTCCTTCCGAATGTTCAAGGTCAGCGCTCTCGCCGCGGAACGTCATATATGCGTACAGGATATACCCGGCAATAAGAGCGAGTGAAATAAATGCCAGAAAACCTCGTCCGAAGAGCAGAGGCAGAATGATCGCCATCGAATACATCGCCAGAAAAAAAACCAAATCCCGCTTGATTGAATGGGCTTCGACCTTCAGTTCAAACGCGCGTTTTTTCATGAGCGCGGCAATTGAAACAGTAAGGCCGACGAGAAAAAAAGCCAGTGTCGAAAGCATGAAAGGCGCACCGAGGATAGCCCCCACCCCGATCTCCTTTGCCGACTCTCCTCCATACATAAAAATAGCCACCATAGGCAAAATCGTCTCAGGCAGCGCGGTCCCGACAGCAGCAAAGATACTGCCTACAACCGCCTGGGAAAAAGAAAAATGCCTTCCGAACTCCTCAATGCCGTTGGTAAAGAATTCGGCAGCAAACAGAATCATAACAAGGCCGAACAGGAGAAAGAGGAAATAACTTGCCATCAGTGGACAATAAGGACAGGACAGGGAGATGACTTGAGAACACTTTCGGTCGTGCTGCCGAGCAGGACGCCCTCCAGATAGGAGAGCCCCCGTGCACCCATGACAACCATATCATATGCCCCTTCATCCGCGGCAGAACATATCAATGAAGCGGGCGTTCCCTGTGATATCTCTCCCTCCGCAGGGATTTGGAATTCTTTCCTGAGCTGTGCCAATTTTGCCGAAGCCTCTGCCTGGAGGCCTTCTTCGAACCGCTCCCTGTCTTTTTCCCGGGGTTTGATCCACTGCTCCCATCTCTCCCTGATCATATGGGACGGAATCACATGCATTATGTGCAGTTCAGCGGAAAAAAGTCCGGCATAGCCTTTAGCCATCGAAAGCGCCTTCAGGGAATTTTCCGAAAAATCGACCGGGCAGAGTATCTTCCGAATAGCGACAGTTCCCGGAGAGGCTTTATCAGCGTATTTGCCTCTTACAACAAGCATAGGCATAGCCAGGGATTTTATGAGACGTTCCGAACTGCTCGGCCTCAGGATATGCGACTTATATCCGATAACGAGCAAATCGGCAGAGGTTTCCCTGATGACTTTCAAAAATGATTCATGGAGTCTGCCCAGCATAACGCTGAATTCACTCTTGACGCCAAGCCGATTCAGTAAGGCTCGCAGCCTCTCCATTTCCTTCTCGTCTTTCTCTTTTTCCTGCTCGATATAAGAGGTCAGATAGGCAGGGGGGGTCAGCAGATAGTCTATAATATACAGGAGTCTGACGGTCGCACCCGTACCAGAGGCAAAATATGCCGCATAGGCAATATTTTTTTCGGTATCGGGACCGAGGTCAATTCCTGAAAGAATGCAGTTACAGGAGATCACTTTTTTAGAAACCTGTCCGATCTTTTTTTTTAAACGGCCTGCCCTTGCGTGCAATACAGCCGGTTTTTTCCCTTTCGCGCATCTCTGGTGAACCTTGTCAGAACCCTTTCTTCATGCTTCAAGCCTTTTCCCCTGCATTCCCCCCTGCCTGCTCCCGGCCAGAGGTAACGCAGAATAAAGGATAACAGAAAGAAGGCCAAAAAAAAAGGGACAACGGATATTTGCCCCCTTTTTATCATGTATAATCGTGACGGGATTATTTTTTCAGAGCGTCTTTCAATGCCTTGCCAGCCGTGAATTTCGGGGTTTTCGCAGCCGGGATGCTGATAACCTGTCCTGTTCTCGGGTTACGCCCTTTTCTCGCCTTCCTCTTTGTTACCGAATAAGTGCCGAATCCGACAAGAGTAACCTTCTGTCCTTTCTTCAATGCCGCCTTGATTGCATCCAGGGTTGAATCCAGCGCCCTTGATGCGTCTGCTTTACTGAGGCCTGCGCCTGCAGCTATTTTGTCAATAAGCTCTGCCTTTGTCATGATCAATCCCCTTTCAAGATAATTTTTTATTTGTTAAAGATGACTGAGAATAACACTATCAAGAAGTTCCCGTTTTGTCAAGCCTTAATATCCCTCCGCGCCAACAAAATAAAGGCTCCGGGGCATATCCTTGCCACTGCCGGAGTCCTCAGAATTTTCAAATTCCGGGAACTCCGTAACGAAGCGACCTTTATTAAATCAGCTAAAGACGCTATAATGGATTTTGCCCTGATGCTTCCTCATTACTGAAAGGCCGGGATTACAAATAGTGGTGCAGCAATGAAAGAGATCGAGATCAAGATTCTCGGAATCAACAGAACATCTGTCGAAGAAAAACTCATATCCCTCGGGGCAAGAAAAGTCTTTGACGATGAAATTCATGCGCTCTACTATGATTACCGGGATAAGGCTCTCAGGAACAGCGGCTGCACTCTCAGGCTCAGGAGGGAGGGATCAAAATCCGTCCTCTCACTGAAAAAGGATGTCGAAAACAGGGAGGCAAAAGTCAGGGAGGAGCATGAGATAGAGGTTTCCGACTTCGGTGAAATGACATATCTGCTGGAGACAATCGGATTGAATCCATGGCTCGAAATGAAAAAGCGCCGGACGAGCTATGAATTGAAGGGCGTGCATTTCGAGATTGACGTCTATCATGACGCCTACAACTTCATCCCTCAATTTCTCGAAATAGAAGGTCATGATATCGAAACGATATATGCCTGCGCAGAGCTTCTCGGATTCTCAAAGTCTGACTGCAAGCCATGGGACATCCTGCAGGTGGCATCATACTATTCAGAACAGGGGCAGGGGCATTGACTTCATGATGCAGGACCTGCAGTCACGTGCAGACCCCATATTTCGCTTTACTTGGACGTCAGGCTTCTGATAGCGTAAGAGTTATTATGAGGAGATTACAGAAATTGAACTGTGTGAAAGCCCTCGCGGTTTTGTCCCTGGTATTTCTAATCGCCTGTGCAACAATGGCAACCGAAGAAAATCTTCAAAACGCAAAGGCGCATTACAAGATTGGTGTCGCTTATCTCAACGACAACAAGGCGCAGCTGGCGTTTGTCGAATTTCAGAAGGCCAATGACCTGAACCCCAACGACAAGGAAGTTTTAAACGCTATAGGTATTATCTACCTGCTTTATTTCGAAGAAACCGCAAAGGCTGCCGATTTTTTTGAAAAAGCCGCGAAAATCGATCCGAACTATTCTGAAGCCTACAATAATCTCGGGGTTGCTCATGAAAAGCTCGGAAATTTTGAGACGGCACTGTCTTTTTATAGGAAAGCAGTTTCCAATCTCATATACGCCACGCCGGAAAAGGCTTACATAGGCATGGGCACCGCATATTACCGGCTCGGGAAATACGAGGATGCCCTGAATGCCTATAAGGAAGCTATAAAGAGAGCCCCCAATCTCAGCCTGCCCTATCTGAAAATGTCTCTGTGTTATAATGCGCTGGGCAGATACGGAGATGCCTCATCCGCAATGACGCATGCCTTAAAGCTGCACCCGGTTTATAAAGGAGACCGGGAAAAAGCCCTGGATGATTTTGTTATCATGAAATTAAAGGCAAAGGGTTATGAAGAGAAGGATATTCAGGATTATATTGAGATAATCAAGTATTGACGCATCAAATCCGCGTTTCATTGACATTTCCATTTCGTATCTTGTACTGTATTCAGTTCGGGGCGTAGCGCAGTCTGGCTAGCGCACCTGCCTTGGGAGCAGGGGGTCGGAGGTTCGAATCCTCTCGCCCCGACCAAAACACACCCGTTCGAGTCCAGCTGCTGCCGCCTTTTCAATCAGAACACAACGGAAAAAGGAAAGCGCCAGCATAAAGCCTTCTCTGGAATTTCCGGCCGAAATGCACTCCATCAAAACAAAGGTCCTGCAGGAACATTCACTCCGGACTGGACATCTAAGGCTTCTCTCCCTGATTTTTGATCTGGTAAAATTATCGCCCTCCGTTTGCAGAATCGCAAAAAAATCCATTTGCTTTGATTTCATTTCAGGTGTTAATTTATATATGCCTTAAGAGACGTGGTAATCGCTGTGGCGGATAAATGTCGACAATAAAATATACGGACATGACAAGAGAGCAACTGCTCGGTGAGCTGAAGAAAATGGAGCAGCGGCTTACGGAACTTGAAGCTCCCGAAAGAAACTACCGGGAGATGCTGGAAGCGCTCGGCGTAGCGATAAGCATTCAGGATACAGGCTTTAAAATTCTGTATCAGAATCAGGCTCATAGAGGCATCATGGGAAACCATGCCGGCGGGTTCTGCTACAGAGCGTATGAGCATAGTGAAGCCGTATGCGAAGACTGTCCTGTTGCGATGACCTTTCAGGACGGCATAAGTCATGCCACGAAAAAAAAATCAACAGACGCAAACGGAAAGACTATTCATGTCGAGATTAGCTCTTTCCCTCTCAGGGACGAGACTGGAAAAATAATCGCGGTCATTGAAACCGTCAGAGACATTACCAGACGAATAGCGGCGCAGGAAGCACTGCGTCTGGCAGAAGCCAAATTAAGGAGTCTCATCGAGCAATCCCTTGTCGGAATATATATTTTCCAGGACAACCGTCTGCCCTATGTAAACCCGAAGGCTGCCGATATTTTCGGGTACACTCCTGACGAGATTATTTCCACCATTGCAGTGGGCGACATTGTCTTCGAGGAAGATAAGGAACTCGTGGATGAAAATATCCGCAAGCTTATTCAGGACGAAATCAAAACTGCCCAACTAACCTTCAGGGCAAAAAGAAAAGACGGGGCAGTCATTGATATCGAGGTCCAGGGGACGAGAACAGTATATGATGGAAAGCCCGCAATAATAGGAGCGTTCCTTGACATAACCGGACGCAAAAAAATGGAAACTGAGCTCATCAAGATCCGGAAACTTGAATCTCTCAGTGACTTTGCCTCCGGGATCGCCCACGAATACAACAACCTTTTGACCGCGATCATCGGGAACCTCTCGCTTGCAAAAATGTATGCAAAACCGGGATATGAAGTATATGACGTCCTGACAGAAGCCGAGAAAGCTTCTATCAGGGCAAAGGACCTGACCTTGCAGTTGCTCACGTTTGCTGAAGGCAGAAGACCCGTGAAGAAAACCGTTTACCTGCAGAAATCTCTTCAAAATTGGATCGAAAGCGGTCTCAGCGAATCCCGTATAACACCGGAACTTGCGATACAGGAAAACCTCTGGCCTGTCGAGGCAGATGAAGCGCAGATTCACCGGGCACTCGCCAACATTCTCTCGCATGCGCGGCAGTCGATGCCCGGAGGGGGATTTATCAGTGTACGGACAGAAAACGTGGACATCGAAGCTTCATCCGGATTGCCGCTGAAAAAAGGATTCTATATACTGATCTCAATTGAAGATCACGGAGTCGGTATCCCTGAAAAGTATCTGCAGAAAATATTTGATCCTTTTTCTTCAGTCGCGCAAAAAAGCAGCGGGCTTGGTCTGGCGAGTTCCTATTCCATTATCAAAATGCACGAAGGGCATATTACCGTAGATTCGAAGCTTGGCGTCGGAACAAAATTTCATATCTATCTCCCGGCATTTCAGGGCAGCGTCTCGCCTTCCGAAGAAACGATGAAATTATACGCCGCCGGCAGAGGGACTGTTCTTGTAATGGATGATGAAGAAATCGTCAGGCTCGTCGTCAGCAAGCTGCTGGAACAGTGCGGCTACGATACTGTACTTGTTCGGAATGGAGAAGAAATGCTCAGGAAATATAAAGAGGCACTTGAATCAGGGAGACCTTTTGACGCGGTTATCCTGGATCTGGTAATCGAGGGCGGGATGGGAGGACAGGAGGCAATCGGGCACCTTCTTGAGATAGACCCGCATGCAAAGGCGCTTATATCGAGCGGTTATTCAAATGCGCCGGAAATGTCGCGTTATATGGAATTTGGCTTCAAGGGTTTTCTGGCAAAACCCTACAGGCTTGAAGAACTCGGAAAAGTCTTGCATGAAGTGATTATTGGAAAGGAAGAATAAGTTCTGCATCCCTTCCGATGAGTCACGGCAATGCCCGCCGTCATCCGAAAAATAGCCTGTGCGTGCGATCCCTGCCGGGAGAGGCGTAACTGTCAGACACGCGCTCCCTCAACACAAAGAACAGATCAGCCGGATGGCTTTGCGCATTTTTTTTAATTATTAATCTGTCAGAAAATAAAATAAGCATCCGCTGTTTTCCCGCTTTTTGCGATACCTCTTGTCAAAAAAAAGCGCACCTCTGACAATAAATGGCAGTCTTTCTCATATAGCCGGCATATTTCGCCCTCTATCCGACAAAAAAAATCGGCATGAATTATGCTCATTTATGTTAATATTGTTTGACTCAAAGTGCCTTTTGGAATGCCATATAACCCGGCAATGCAATAAGTTGGAAGCGTAACAAAATTGAATGCATAAAACCGGAGGTGCGACCCTGTAATGAACATAGATCTTAGGCTGCTCTTAATCGTCATAATTCTCTCGATCCTCTTATTACTCTATTTTTTGATCTCTCTTGCTGTATTTCGGAGGGTATCCCATGCCAGGAAATATAAAGAACTGGATAAACAGAAAGACATCTATAATGGCAAAATATCAGGCGCGCTCCGCTCAGGACAGATTTTACAGGGAATTGCAGAATTTTCTGCACCTCCGGGATCAGTTAAATGGCAGGCCATTGAAGCTATATTGCTTAATCTGATACAAGAAAAAGAATACAAAGACGATGTTAAAAAATTATTTGGGAGACTCGGGTATGTCTCATTCTATGAAAAGCAGCTCAGGAGAAATATTATAGTCAGATCATCTGCAATCGACAAACTCGGCAAGATGTTAAGTGACGCCTCTGTTGCCAGGATTGCAGAACACCTCAAAGACAACAATCCCGAGGTTATAGCCGTGAGTATCAGGGCCCTCAGCAGGATAGGCAACCTTAAAGGGTTAAAAAGCATTCTCGAACTGCTGCCACATCTTGTCGAAAATGAACTGGTGGCCAGAAAAACCATCGAGACCTTCCTGGTAAATTTTGGCAGGGATGCAGCGCCGCTGTACCTGGAATGCGGAAGAAAGAGCGCCAATCCCAGAATTATCGCGTATATCCTGGAGATACTCTCCAACCTTGATGACAAGAGGGCGCTTCCGTTTGCCGGAGAAAATTTAAAAAGCACCGAACCGGAAGTCAGGTCAAAGGCACTAAAGGCCATCGGGAAGCTTGCTTCCGGCTCAAAGGATTTTGACGGGAATCTTCTGATGCCGTTGCTTGAGGACCCTGTGTGGTTCGTAAGACTTCAGGCGGCAAAAGTTCTCGGGAAACTGCTGTATGAAAAAAGCATTGATACCCTTGCGGGCCTTCTATTAGATGATAAATGGCAGGTGAGAAATGCTGCGGCAACCGCCCTGACAAAGTTCGGAGATATTTCACTGGATATTTTTCTCAAGGCTCTGCGGTATAACGATCAATACGCGAGAGAAAGCATATGCGAAGAACTGGAAAGGACGAATTACGTTTACCGGTTGATCGAAAACCTTGCCAGCGATAACCGGGAGATCTATTCCAAATCCAGAGAAATATTGAATATCATGCACTCCATGAACTTTGTCACTCCGATGGCCGAGTATTTGCGGGAGGGCAGCAGTGACAAGATCATTAACGATCTTGGTCTGATTCTTGGTGAGAGGGCAAAGACATGAAATCATTTTTGATCGCTTTTCTTCTCGGGTTTGATTATTTTGTCGGCTTTTATTATGGCTTTGTTAACTTTTTCTATTCAATACTTTTGAGCATTTCCTTTTTTGTGGTACTAAGGCATATCAAACGTATAAGGTATTCGCCTATAAAAGATTTCAGCATGTCCCCTGAAACGCCTCCGGTCTCTGTTCTCATCCCGATATACAATGAATCAAATATTATTATCAGAACGCTTAAATCCGCCCTTGCACTGGACTACCCCTTCTTCGACATTATTGTTATCAATGACGGCTCTACCGATAATACATTGGATACTCTTATAAAAACGTACAAGTTGAAAAAAATAGATCTTGTCTACAGAAGCATAATCAAAACTGCACGCATAAGAGGGGTTTATTACAGTGCCGACACGGCGAATTTGCTGGTCATCGACAAAGAAAGAAGCGGCAAGGCCGATTCTTTAAACTGCGCCATCAACGCATGCAGAAACCCCTATTTCTGCTCGGTGGACGCGGACTCCGTGCTTGAAAAAGATTCCCTCCTGAGGCTCATTGCACCTGTAATGGAAAGTGCCGTCCCGGTTGTAGCAAGTGGCGGCGTCGTGAGAATACAGAATGGAACCGAGGTAAAAAACGGCATGATAGAAATCAATCTGCCCAAAAACAATCTGGCGGTTTTTCAGATAGTAGAGTACCTGAGGGCATTCCTGTTTGGAAGAGTCGGCTGGGATTCCATAAATGCAATACTGATCCTTTCCGGAACATTTTCATTATTTAACAAGGCGGCGGTGCTGGAAATCGGGGGGTATAAAACAAACCATGTTTCCGAGGATATGGAGATAATCATGAATCTTCATAAACATCACATTGAACATAAGAAGCCCTACAGGATCAAGTTTATTTCCGACCCCATTTGCTGGACAGAGGTGCCCGAAACCTTCAAAATGCTCGGAAGACAGAGAAGGCGCTGGCATCTTGGCCTGATACAAAGTATTTTCCAGCACAAAAAGATGATGTTTAATCCACGATACGGCGGCCTCGGGATGTTCGTATACCCCTACTATGTATTTATTGAAATGTTTGGTCCGCTCATAGAAGTCTTCGGATACGTGGTCGTAATCTCAACCTATTTCCTGGGATTGCTGGATAAGGAATTTCTGCTGCTGTTTTTGACCCTTGCAGTTTTTTACGGAATATTTCTTTCGACAGTTGGTGTATTTTTAGAAGAATTGACATACAGACGATATCCGAAGTGGAGCCATCTCTTAAAATTACTGACATACGGCATTTTCGAAAATTTCGGTTATCGGCAGCTAAATTCTTTCTGGAGGGTCCAGGCATTCTTTCAATACCTTTTCGGCAAAAGAAAATGGGAGCATATTGAACAAAAGGGCATTAAGAACAAGAAAGGTTGAGCTGTAAATCATGGATTATCAGAAGCTTGGATTTCTTGCCATCGACAATAGGGACTTCCAGGAGGCTGCCAATATTTTCGGAAGGGCTCTTGAAAAGGAAAAGAGTTCAGAGAGTTTCGCTGGTTTGGGGATAGCCAATTACCATCTCGATGATCTTGCAACCGCAAGGTGGGCATTTTACAAGGCTCTGGACATTGAACCCGGACATGGGAAGCCGGCTGAATATATCGCCTTAATCGAAAAAAACAAGGCTGAAAAACCCGGCCCTGCTAAACAATCTTTCTTCAGAGTGTCTGATAATTATCTCGAGGTTTACGACCAAAAGTGGAGAAAAGTTTTTATCAAAGGCATAAATATTGGTCTGGGGATTCCCGGTTATTTCCCCGGGGAGTATCCGATAAAGAAGGGGACTTATCTAAAGTTGTTTGAACTGACCACTCAACTCGGATTTAATTCAATCCGAACATATACAGTGCATCCCCCGTCTTTTTTCAAGGCATTATATGAGTTTAACCGTTCAGGCACGAGGCTATACCTCTTTCAGGGCATCTGGACCGAATTGCCGGAAGACAACGACTTCAAGGGGGAAAGGTATGCCTCATACGTACAAGAAAACATCAAAACTGCGGTTGATTGCGTCTATGGCAATACCGTGCTCCCTGAAAGACCGGGGTACCCGCACGGCAGTTATGACTATGATACGTCTCCGTACACCTTTGCTTTTGTCTTTGGAAGGGAATGGGAGAGTTGTTCGGTTAAAAAATTTAATGAGTCTCACCGGGAGACGTTCCGGCAATACAACGGAAATTTTCTGACTATTGACAACGGAACCCCTTTTGAAGCCTGGATCACGGAGATGTGTGACTTTCTCCAGGAATATGAGCACAAAAAATATGCGGTCTCACGGCCTGTTTCCGCGATCAACTGGCCTACGCTGGATCCTCTGCGGCATCCCTCGGAATCTGATTATGAAGATGAATTGTTACTGCAGGGGATAAAAGTCAGGAGTGATATATGCAATGAAAGCGAAGACAGAGAATCCCTTGATGTCAAAAAAATTCATTCGAAAAACGGCGCGGGGTTTTTCTCCACTTATCATGTTTACCCGTATTATCCCGATTTTATGAATAATGATTATCTTGATGAAAAAAACACCTACCGCGCGTATCTCAACGCATTAAAAGAACATCATGCAGGTCAGCCTGTCCTTGTGGCAGAGTTTGGCGTCCCCAGCAGCAGAGAGGTAACCCATTGGCATCGTGACGGTTGGAACCACGGGGGCCATAGCGAGACCAGTCAGGGGGAAATCAACGGGATCCTTATGCAATCGATAAGCGATGCCGGACTTGCGGGAGGCATGCTCTTCAGCTTGTTCGACGAGTGGTTTAAAAGAAACTGGATGTTCCTGCCGTATGAGATTCCGGCTGAAAGAAACCCGGTCTGGTTTAACTTTCAGGATGCTGAGCAGAATTACGGATTGCTGGCCCTCTATCCGGGATATCCGCAAAAAAAAGTTGCCCTCCGGAATGATAAAGGTGAATGGGAAAATGCCACCGCCCTTTACGCAAAAAGCAGGGGTTCTGCGGTTTTCCAGTTTTATGACGGCTATGATAAGACACGAGAACTCACCAGGCTGGCGGCACAACACGATGAAGGATTCCTTTATCTGTTGCTCGAAACAAAAGCCGAGGTGGATTTCAACAATGCTCATTATTTCATTGGTCTGGACACCTCTTCTTCAGGAACAGGTGAATATCTCTTTCCAATGAACACCAAACTCTTGTCCCCCATCGGATTAACGTTTCTGATACATCTAGCAGGAAAAGACAAAAGCAGAATTCTAACATGTCAATCCTATGATAAATACCTGAATGTCCAGAAAAAGGAAATAAAACCCGTGATATCCGATCAGGCTGAATGGGTAATAATGCAGAACAAGTCAAATAATCGCAGAATCAGTAAAGACGGAACAAGATTTTTTCCGCCCCGTGTATTTTCAATGAGCAATTTGCGATTTGGAAGTCTCGACAATAAAAACCCGGATCATACTTCGCTCGCAGATTTCTTTTTCTCGGGAAACAGCATTGAAATGCGCATTCCCTGGGGGTTGATAAATTTCACCGACCCGAGTTCAAAAACGGTTTTATGGATGGATAAAGCCGGCAGGACAAGACGAACTGAAGGGGTAAGGGTTTTAGCGGTTTCATACAAGCCCGAAGAAGGCCGACTATACGCCAAAAGCACGGGACTGAAAAATAACATCACGGACTGCCTTCCGGAAAGACTACACCCGGAGAATATAAAAACTTATTCATGGCCTGATTGGGAAGTGCCGATTTATCATACATATTTAAAGGAGAGTTGCTCTCTTTTTAAAAATATCCTTTCCCGAATCCCTGAGGAGAGATGAGATGCACATAACACGAAGGGATTTTTTAAAATTTTCCGGTGCCGGGATTGCTTTTCTCAGCCTGCCGCAGAATTTATGGGCAAAGACAACGTCAATTCCTGTCCTCATGTATCATGACATTTCTTCTCAGTTCGTTGACGACTATACCGTTTCTCCCTCTTTGTTTTCGGCTCAAATGGAATGGCTCCATTCAATGGGATACCATACTCTCTTTTTCAGTGAAGCGGAATCGTTTATTGAAAAAAACAATGACAGGGCTGTGATTATAACATTCGACGACGGGTATGCATCCATCCTGGACTATGCCTTCCCGCTTCTGAAAGAATACGGGTTTAAAGCAACTGTCAATATTATAGGGAAACATACAGGGGCCTTCATAAAGTTGGGCGGCAACAGACCCCTCCTCAGTTGGGATGAATACAGATATCTTGGTGATAGCGGGCTCATAGATCTGGGGTGTCATACCCACAACCTCCATTCGAGGCGCCTCGCAGCCGATTTTTCCGAAAGTCTCCTGGAAGAGGATCTTAAGGGTTTTCAGGAGATATTGAAACAAGAAACGGGGAAACGCACTGAAATTCTCGCATGGCCATACGGCATTTATACCGGGAAAAGCATCGCAATAGCGGAAAAGGCGGGATTTCGATATATCCTGACTTCAAACGAAGGATATCTCCGGAAAGAAAGCAGCTTACTTGAAATTCCAAGATTAAATATAAACGACAAGCTTGACCTCATTTCATTCCAACAATATCTAGGAGAAAGTTCATGACCCGGAAAAATCTAAATTTTATTTCCATGATACAGATAGGCTGTTTGCTGCTTCTCTTTTTACTCCTTTTACCGTCAGATTCCTCTGCGAAAGAAATTATCTACACGATTCAGACAGGCAGTTTTACCAGCGTTGAAAACGCCGGGAAACAATATGAAGCTCTGAAGCAGGAAGTGGACAGCTATGCATCTCACGATCTCAGGATAGAAAAAAGTGACTCTTATTACCAGGTAAGAATCGGCAAATTTAAGGATCGTGCCGCTGCAGATGCCGCGCTCAATAATTTTTTGCATAAATTCCCGCATGCGTTCATTCTGAAAACATACCTGCGTGATGAAAACATTGTCAAAACATACGGGAACAGCGATTCATCGGACAGAGAGGAAAAAATTGCCGTCGCAGAAGAAAAAGACGCCGAATCTCATGAATTGATGCCTCAAGAAGGCGAACAGGTTGTTCAGATAGATATCGACACCGCTTCCCCGGAAAGTAATGCCGGGAGACTCGTCAGGGAAGGCAAATATGATGAAGCTGCAGAAATTTACAGGAAGGGCATTGCCGAGGCCCTTGACTCGAAAGAAAAGGCGATACTCCACAAGGAATTGGGAGATCTCTTTGTAGCCAAGGAAGATTTCAAGAGTGCCGGAGAGGAATTTATCAAAGCACTTTCGCTCAGCCGGGACTTTTCGGAGCCGGAAAGACTCCAGATGGCCATCATCATGTCCTGGGGTGGCAGGATTGAAGAGGCCATCGATGAACTGAGATTGCTGTTAAAAGAGAACGATAAAAATATCGATGCCAGAATTCACCTCGCCAGGTGTTTATCCTGGTCCGGAAAACTGGATGAAGCACTGGAAGAGACGGAAAAAGTCATCAGTGAGTCACCCGACAATAAGGATGCCTTACTGGTAAAAGCCAGCGCCCTCAGCTGGAAGGGTGATCATAAAACGGCCATTCCCCTTTACAGATCGATTCTTGAAAAGGGTGAAGATTTCGACACCCGCCTTGGTTTGGCCTACGCACTCCTGTCGAGTGGAGACAGGAAAGGTGCAAAGGAAAACGCCAAACTCCTGAGGCCGGAATATCCATACCAGGACCGCGAACTGGAAAAATTACTTGTTGCGATAAACAGGGAAACGAGATCGGGTTTAGAAATAGGCTACAGTTATTACAACGATACCGATGATAATATCGTAAACAGATATTTCGTTGCTTATGATTCCTGGATAGGCAACTGGAAGATAAAGCTCAATTACAGACATACGCATGCAGATGACAGGCAGCGTGAGGAGAAGGCAGATGAATTGCTTATGCACGCGTATACAAGGGTAACCGATTCCCTGGGCATTGGCGGCGGATTAGGGGTATCTCTGCTGGGAAACGGTGATTCAACGAGTTTTGCATCAGGGTATATAAATGCAGAACGCAATTTTTTAAATGGCGCGATAGGAGCGAGGATTTCCAGAGAGGTTTTTACGGAAACCGCGGAGATTATTGAAAACAGGATAAGGGCGACAAATACGCTTCTGTATATAACACAGAACCTGAGCGAGAGGCTTTCTTTATACGCAAGTTACAGCTATAAGGATTACTCTGATGACAACAATTCAAACGATCTGCTGTTTGTCCCCAAATACATAATTTACACAGGAAATCCTAAAGTTGCTTTAGGCTACCGGTTCAGATATCTGGATTTTAACAGGCAAAGCGGAGGTGGTTATTTCGATCCCTGCAATTACTTTTCCCATCAGCTTTTTATTTCCCTGTCCTACGAGAAGGGAAAGCTCTATGGTTTCATTGAACCCTATGTGGGCCACCAGTCATTCACAAGGAATGGTGCTAAGGACAGCGATTATTATTCCGGTGGCAGCGGTTTAATAGGGATTAAAATTACGGAAGACATTTCATTTGAGGCAAATGGAGAAGCAGGTGATTATGCTTCCGCGACAGCTGCCGGATTTGAATATTATTTAATCGGCGGCCGACTCGTTATAAAATTCTGAATTAAAATCAAACCTGCCTGTGCAGAAAAGACAGACCAACTTAATGACAGGAATCAGCCAGTCGAGAGTTGCGGGAAGTATTCCGAAATTCTTCTGCAATCTGAATGGCCGAAATTTGACCAAATTCCGGAATATCTTCTAAAATCAATCACGCGAGAGTGGCGGAACTGGCAGACGCGCTGGACTTAGGATCCAGTGGGGTAACTCGTAGGGGTTCAACTCCCCTCTCTCGCACCATCTTATACATCAAATCAAAGCCTCTCGCCAATTTGACGGAAAAACCAAAACATTTAATTATCTTTACCGGAAATCGCTGTTTTCTCTGACAGATCAGTGGCAGATGAAGGTCATTTTCTGCAGTTTACTTCTGCGTCGGAATTAACAGATTAAGAAAGTGTTGTTAAGGCGCTGTTTTAAAAAACGGTAATACAAAAATTATTTTTCTATATCCCTCCCACCGTCGCCCTGAAGCATTCTTTCAACCGAGGGGACCAGCCTTATAAAGATGACCACCTTGTCTCCTCTCACCACATAATTCGCGTCAAGCACGTCATCAACACCATAAGTGAAGGGAGCATACAAGGGCCTCAACTCATACCCAACGATGCCGCCATCATGGCCGATGATCTTTCGCAACTGGGTGCGGCTGAATGACGCGTTACACTGCAAGAAATTCTCTGCCTCTGCAAAAGCCGTCGCTGCGTCCATCCCCTTCTTTTCCCTGTATTTAAATTCCGGGGCATAGGGCTCGAAAAGGTAATTATCATCCTCTTTATCAAGGAGAACAATTGTTTCAAGGTCATTCAGGAAGTTGCATCCGTAGAATATGACTCTGTATTTCCCCGTTACTTCAGAATGCTGTGCCCCTTGCGTATCGAGACGGATTCCAGGCACACAGGAGATACTCAATGATGCCAAAAGCAGGAAAAAAACATTACAAGCGGTTTTGACGTTCTTTAGCATTGCAACCTCTTGTTTAAAGTATATCACTTATGAAACGCGTTGAGAACAGACGTTTCACAAGAGAGCGCTCCGGAAAAAAGTCCCTGTTGATAAAGAACAATTTTCTTTTTCAGTGGCTTGCAGAATTACCTGAATTATGATTTTATTTAATAGATGCATAATATGCCTTGCAAAATCTAAAATTACAGTTATTATATTACATGCACGAAATTAAGGGCGAGGTCTGATGTCTTTCAGATGCAAATACATGGAAGGTTGTCCGATGTACAATTATCTTACCACTGCGGTAAGGATTATACAGCTGCAGCCTTATGTTAAAGAATACTGCTTAAGCGAAGACCATTACGAGGAGTGCGCGAGATATAAAATGAGGGCGGAGGGGAAAATTCCCCCTGATAATCTCCTTCCAAATGGAACGGTCCTGAAGGCTTAGTCCTCGGAAGATCTTATCCGCTCAAGGTATTCCTCCCATTCGGAAGGGAGCATATGTTTCTTCCTGCTATTGCATTCCTTGCATGCGGCAACAATATTCCCTTTTGTCGATTTCCCGCCCCTTATCAGGGGAACGATATGGTCCATGGTAAGGTCTTTCGGCAAAAACTTTTCCCCGCAATAATAACAGCGGCCTTCTGAGAGCCTTCGCTTCCACCACTGGGACTTCCTGATTTCCCTCGACCTGGCACGTTCCCGTTTCAGGTCTTCATCGCTCACATATGAGATATAAAAATGATCCATGTCTTAGCG
>JAOUFP010000355.1 GCA_029858145.1 Nitrospirota bacterium
TGACCTTCTGTTCCCCGGTTGTCTTGAGATTCCCCTGCTCATCCGCCTTTCGGCGCAATTCCTGTATGGCCGCCATCACCTCGTCCTGTTGAATCAGGAACGCATCTCCCAGTTTCCTTGTCTGGTCGAGTTTCTCGCTCATCGCAAAAAGCACATCCGGTAAATGGCAGAGCGATTTTACGCTCGGGTCCCATGTCTTTTCCTTAAGGGCATTGTCCAGGGCATCCCCTTTCAGCTCTTTGTTCTGACGCAGCCAGCGTTCGGCTTCGACAATCTCAAGCGGATAGGTCGATGCCATCAGCATCTGGGCGATCACTGAATCGGGATATAGGGCAATCGGGGCGAGCATCTGCACCAGCTCTTCTTTTTTGAACCTCCCGTCCTGCTCCGGCTGCCCGGGATCCTGGGCCGCTGTTGCGGGAGGCAGCATGAGCATGGCGATAATCATCAATGCCAACCCGCTCAAGATCATCTGTACCGCTCTCATAGCGTCTCCTTTTTTACGCTTTCGTCACAATATGGTCCCGACAGAATGCCCTGGCCAGGTCTTCCAAAATGGTTGTCCGGAAGAGAAGGGATCCCTGCTTCTGCTCCTTGTTAAATTCTATCACCAGCAGTGACATGACGCAAATGCTGGTTCATGCCTCCTGCATCAGCCCTGAGTTATGAGCCGCCGGCAAGGGTCGCGGACCGGCCCTTGCAAAAAGTCGCAGATTCAGTTGAGAAGGCTCAGGTAATGCCTGTACTGCTCTCTCCTGCATACCAGTGCTTCTACTATCTCCATGGCATAAGGCTCGCAGGCCGTTCCCCTGACGTTGTCGAGATGCTCCAGAGCAACCTTGATAAGCCGGTCAAACATTTCAAGCGTTGCATCCATACCAACCTCCTGATTCCATCTTACACCCGTTTGGAACAGATGTGAATCCGCAGACTTTTCCCGTGACAGCATAGCTCCTTCCGCACCCTGCCGGAATGTTGATAACGCGGAACAAATACAGGACAGGAATAACGACGCAGCCTTTTATCAGCCCTTGCCTGCCTTCGCAGCAACTCGCCGCCGGATTCTTCTGTTTATTGCAGAATACGAGGATACTCATCCTGCAGGCGTCCGGCATTCACCGGAAAGGCTGCCGGACATCCTGAAGGAGCGACCGTTTTCGATGCATTAACTGCACCGTATGACCTTTGTCATAGATTTCAGCGGGATTCTATAGGATAATGGAATACAAAAGGGGGAGGTGGAAAAAATGGAAGTTCTCGATCTGAAGAAATTAATTGCTTTCTATCCCGACAAGATCGGGAGGGAGATGCTCTCCGATAAACCGGAGATGAGAGTAGCATTGATGTGTCTTGAGCCCGGGCAGGAATTGAAGCCTCATAAGGCCCCCATGCGCCTTCTTATGTATTGCGTCGAAGGGAAAGGGACATTTACGGTGGGAGAAGAAGACCTGGTTGCAGATGAAAAGACCTGTATCCTCTGCGACCCGATGGTGCCTCACGGTTTCAGGGCCGATAAAGGCAGCAGGCTCGTCGTAGTGGCCGTTGTCACCCCTGCTGATTAACGCTGAATGAATAAATGGAGGTAATAATGTTTATTATTAACGTAGATCTCGAAAAATGCACCGGCTGCGGTGAGTGCGTGAATATATGCCCTGTGCAGGTATATGAACTCGGCCCAGACGGCAAAACAAACCCTGTCAATGCAGACGCTTGCGAAGGATGCATGAGTTGTGTCGAAGTCTGCCCTGAGCAGTGTATTGAAGTAAAAGAAATGTAAACTGACGCCATGGGAAAAAGGGGGAGTTTTACTCCCCCTTTTTTTTCTTAATGATGGCCGTGGTCGCCGTGTGGAGCTGTCCCCAGATCAATAATTTCTACTTTCCCTGTTCCCAGATAGTATTCAGCGCCGATTACCTTTAGCTTGCCCTCATGCACCAGTTCCTTCACAATCTTGCTGTTCTTCATAATATCGCGATAAGTGTTCCTCACATTTTCCTGAATGGCGATCTGCAGGGTCTCGTCCTTGTCTTTTTTAGCCGCTTTCGCTGTATTAACCGCAGGCATAATCTTCTTTAAGATCGCGCCGATATTCCCTTCAGGCTCTCCCTTGGCATCGAGCGTTGCCGACACTGCCCCGCACTTTTCATGTCCCATCAAAATAAGCAACGGGGTATGCAGATGCTCAACACCGTATTCTATGCTCCCCAGTGTCGTTGGCTCTACCACATTTCCCGCGACCCGTATGATAAATATGTCTCCCAGACCCTGATCAAAAATAAGCTCAGGAGCGACTCTGGAATCAGAGCAGGTGATGACAGTCGCGAAGGGATGCTGCCCCTTTGTAAGCTCCTGCCTTCTCTGATCACCAATGTCCTTTTTTGCAAGTTCACCGGAAACAAACCTCTTATTCCCGTCAATCATCTTTGTCAGCGATTCATCCCCTGCTCCCGAACCGGCATACACAAAACCTGAAACCGCGATCAAACAGAATAATGCCAATAAAACCCTTGATAATTTCACTGCACTTCCTCCTCTTATTATGGTTTTTTTTAAAAAAAAAGGCCCTTAAAAAGGGCCCCGTTCTTTTTATTTTGAAGACTCTCCGCGGCAAGACCGCAAGAAGTCTCAATGCAAGGAATATTTTTTGTTGTATTCGCTCGCCAGCCCCGTGACAAGACCATGGGGAATATCGCTCTCTGGCCATTTCATCAGTTATTATGCAGCTTCAGTTTTTTTCTGTTTCTTTGCTGCTGCCGCAGCGAATACTTCCTGAGCATTGAAGGTGCCGTCGATAGCCTGCACAGGGCATTTCGCGGTACAGATGCCGCATCCGATACATTTATCCTTGTTGATCTCATGCTTTTTCTTCTGCTCTCCGTAAGGGGCATCCACTGGACACACCTTTGTGCATATCTGACAGCCGATGCAGTTGTCAAGGACAAAAGCCCTAGGACGTACAGGCAGGTAATCGGCAATAGCCTTGGTCGGGCATTTCCTCACGCAAAGGCCGCAGACCCTGCATTTGTCAACGGCAATCTTCGAGAAACTGTTCTGGACTGAAGGCGCGTCAAAAGGACAGACCTTTACGCAGATGCCGCAGGCGATACAGCCGATGTCGCAGTTCTTCTTTGTGTCTCCACCTTTGTCCCTTGAATGGCAGGAGACGAGGACCATCTTCGAAGCAGGCAGTACTTCGATGACCTTTTTGGGGCATGCCTGTTCGCATTTTCCACAGCCGGTGCACCTGGCGATATCCACTGCCGGCAGCCCGGCGTCGGTCATTGTTATGGCATTGAAAGGACAGACCCTTGAACACGTGCCGTATCCAAGACAGCCGTAGGCGCAGGATTTGTCCCCGCCGCCGGCCAATACCGCTGCCCTGCAGTCGATGACCCCTTCAT